>JAFLJU010000158.1 GCA_022712835.1 Desulfobacteraceae bacterium | reverse complement strand
GACACGAAAATAGACTGCCTTGATAAAATTAAATGAGTTTTCAATGGATGTGGGTTCCGAAGTGCAAATAAAAATCCCCTGGTTGGAGGTGAGGAAAAAATCGAGCATATTAAAATTTGTGCCCGCCCCCAGATCCATGAGCACCACATCAAAATCAAGTTTCTGGATGGCCCGGATAATCTTTTGTTTCTGGGCGGTGTATAAATTAGCGGCTTCGGTCAGGCAGTTTCTGGAACTGATAAAAAACAAATTGGGGATCTTTGTGGGCATGACCACCTCTTCCAGCTGGTCAACCTGCTTACCTAAAAAATCTTCCAGCCCCCTGCCCGTGTCTGTCTGCTCGATAAAAGTGTGCAGGTTGGATGCGCCCAGGTCCAGATCCACCAAGACCACCCGCTTGCCTTGTCTTGCAAGCAAAACGCCTAGGTTGGCGGTTATCATACTTTTTCCGATCCCGCCCTTACCGCCGCCGATAGGATATATCTGTGTGAATTTAATGAGCCATTCCTTTATTGAATTGGTTGGGTGATCTTCAATTTATTGCAAAATTGAACAGCCATGTCAAGCGGTCCGTCACCCCCCGCAATTCTCGGTAACCGATACAGATGTTGCCATACCCGGAAAACAATCCATGTTTAATCAAAATCGTTCACTAACATGAAAATTTGATCTGAATATTATTAGAATTCGGATTCGGATAGAAAGATCAGTTCGGGTGCTGTTGCCGGTTCATATATTTGAATGGAAACTTTCATTCTGGAAAAACCTATCATACCATATATAGGGTGCTTAAATTTTGTTTGGACTAAGCCCTAGGAATACATATAGCCGCTGTGAAATCTGTCCCAGGTATCAGGTAATAATGCAATCTCGATCTCTGAGAAATAAACTTGTATCTTTCCTTGAGAAAATAGCACTATTCACATAATTCCCGCAGAAAGTTTTCCGCTGATTTGGCGTCCTGAAAAACTTTGAATTCTAACGGTCCAGATTTAGCTATTGAAATGAAAAAATCAACCTTTGCTTTATCCATTTCTCCAGGAACAACAATTACAGATTTGTTGGCAAAATTATCAGTTTTAGGTTTGATCAATTTCAAAATTCCAGATAGTTCTTTAATGTCGTCTATGTTTAAGTCAAGTTGTGCAGAAGAATAATCCCATAATGTATGTTTTTCAGCATAGTCATGATGCATTATTATTTCTGATAACACTGGATTTAGGTCGATTCTTTTTACAACACCTGAAATGATGATTTTCAAAAAACTATTGATGGAAGTATCAATCCAATATTCCATGTTGACGCCCTCACTCTCTACGATTTCATACATACATAATAAAATGAATCAATTGAATTCGGAAAATATATATGATCTTTCAGGTTTTTGCAAGAATCATCAGTTATCTAAAAAATTGAATAGCCGGTATACTTGGTCGCTGACAGTGATTACAAATCAGGCAGAACGAACTTTTATGGTGTTAGCCGTGACAGAACTCTTTTTTTTGATGGCGGGGATCTGGTATGAAAAAATTGTGACAGTTTTTACACCTAAGCTGTCATCTTTTCTTTTTCATAGATATAGTTCCTCCTAAGGTCTATGATCGGGCTATACGAATGGAGGGGCGGAGTCTGCGGGATCAGGCGGGGTAAAACTCGCAACATAAAAAAGGCGCAACATAATTTGGAGACCAACTTGATTTTTCTTCAGATCCCGGGAAGGAATTTTTTAGATTCTGCTAAAATGTGATGTATATATTATATACTGGAATACGGAAGAATGGCTTATAATAGCATTCTTGGCTCATATAGTTGAATCAAAATTCTTAGTATAATAAGAAAACACAAGGACAAAAGCAGAGCCAAATGAATGACCCTGCCCCAGGTTATGAAATAGTTAAATTCTTTTCTATAAGTTATCCACCGCTATTTTTGCAGCCGCAATTGTGGCTACATCATCTGTGATACCGGCAAGAGAAAAACCACCACCTTCAAGACCTAAAGAAGCATAATACAGTCCGACCTCAGCCTTGTTGGCAACGATTTCTGCATCGGTTCCCTGAGCACCGTTTTTCACGGCTTCAATCATGACAGGTCTTGTCACAGCACCGCTTACAAGGGCATCAACCCAGTAATCAAGCCCTGCCACATCAGGAGCTCTATTAAAAAGATTATCATAGGCGGATGTGACAAAGACAGTCTCCGTAGTTCCGGGGGGATAGAGATTCTGGGTTTCGGTCTGATCAAAGAAACTTTCTGCAATTTGCTCGATTGTGAATCCGGAATCATTTACCCAGAAGTCAAGCCCTGGTTTATCAGGGGCTCTGTTGAATGTTGCCACATAGAGTTCGGCTACTTGTTGTTCGGTTACTTTACTTGATAAAACAATATCCTTGGTTACAATTGCACCTTCTGAGATAGGTACGTTTAAAAGGGTCTGTGAGGTATAATTCGGAGCTGAGACCGTAAAATTATAAGTACCAGGGAGAATCATGCTCAAAAAATTCCCATCAAGCAAAGAATTTAAACTAAGTTCTATTCCTTCAAAACTTAATGTTGCCGAGGTGATTTTCTGACCTGTTGATGAATCTGTTACAGCACCTTTAATCCATGAGGCTATTCCATATCCACTTGGGTCAACAATAATACCATTGGCAATACCATCAGAATCACCATGTCCCCAGTCCTTCAATCTCACTGTCACTGATTTTCTATCTGAGCTGAAGCTGGCAAGACCTTTGGCAGAATAGTCCATCCAGCCATGTATCGGATTATACATGTACCAGTTTACGTTGGCAGGGGCTGCCTGGGAAAAATATATTTTCACATCAACGGAGTCTGCTGGCCGTATAACTGAAAGCCCAAGATTAATCATTCCCAAAGGCATATAATGAGGTCGTGCAACAGAAGATATTGAGTCTGGGTCAATTGAATTGATTGAATCAATTGAAGATATATTCAGATCATATTTTCGAGAAACTCCCATTTGTCCGCTGCCTATAGCCGTATCCATACTCTTAATTATATCAGTCTGATTATTGTCAATTGTACCATCATTATCCAGATCAACGGTAGAATTTTCACTCTTATCAGGTATACCGTTATCGTTGGCATCATTTGTCACGCTTGTGACTGTGAATGATCTGCTGCCGGACCAGTTTGAACCTTTTAAATTGCTATCATAAAATTTGACCCGCCACCAATATTGATTACCACTGACCAGGGTAAATTCCGGAACTGTGTAGGAGGTAAGGTTGACATCGCTTGTTGTCCCAAGGACTTTACTCGAAAAGTCACTGGACGTACTGATTTGCCATTCTGTTTGTGAATGAAAGTCACCGGAGTCCAAATCTGAGAACGCGCCTGCCTGGAGAGTCACCGTCTTGGGTATTTCTATTGCTCCGTCTTTTGGAGAGGACAATCCCGGAGCAGCTGGTGCGGCATTTACGAGTGAAGTTTTTGTTAATGAAAGCGCTTTACTGGTCCAATCTTCAGAGTAACCATTAGTCCAGTATCTCTCTATTCTCCCGGTAGCCGCCATACCGGAATTGAGACTGAAAAGGATCGATTCGGTCATTGTACCATTGTTACTGGGGTATGAAGCAATAGCGATATAATTTTCAGAACTGACAACTCCGAAATGACTGCCGTTAAAACCATTGACTCTAAGTTCATTATTCTCTTGACTGATAGTGAGTGTTCCCGATGTTGTCCCAGCTATATATGTCCATTCTCCTGAAGCATCATAAGTGACATCGGTTGGTTGTTTCCAAATGGAAATTATACTTCCACCGTTACAAGAAGCGTACCCATCAGTCCAGGTCCATGTCACGGTACCTATACCGTTGGAACTGCCGGACATTGTGATATGAATAACTTGTGTAGTATAGCCGGCATCCTCGGGATATCTGATTGAGGAGAGAGACTCAGTACCGACTATTCTCCCTGTATGAATGCCACGTTGGTCCGTATAGGTAAAGGTGTCTGAATTCTGAATTATAGCCAAATAACCAGATTCTGGGGAATCGGTATAACATCCGTCAGCCCAGTTCCCTGAAGTTGAATAATACCATACCCCCGTAGCATTATAAGAGGCAGGACCCGTAAGTTTCGTAATCGTAAAGCTACCGCCCCCGTTACAGGAATAATAACCATCTGTCCAGCTCCAGGTCGTTGTGCCGGAGCCGGAATTAGCTGAGGCCAATGAAATTTGATATGTGACTGTTGTTGTCCCCCCTTCTGAAGGGCGTGAAGATGAAACAGTATAATCACTTCCGGACACACTACCTGTATAAAGGGTGCCGTCGGCAACAAAGGAAATGGTATCTCCAGTCTGATTTATGATGGCGGATACAGTTTTATTCGGATCCTTAACACACCCAGCATTGCCGAAATTTACCCATCCGCCGTAGGAGGAAGCTGTCCATATCCCTGTCGCGTTATATGTCGCAGCATAAAGAGTGGTAATCGATAAAAAGCTTAAAGTTAAAGTTATTAAAAAGGAAGTATAGTTTCTGCCCATAACTTTCTCCTTAGTTGACCAATTATTTTTCATCCAGGATGTGATGTTTTTAGTTGCAAGAGATTTTAACAGTTATAAATACAATTATTTAAATAATATGACATGAAGATCCTTTCTGTCAAGAAAAGTATGAAGATCCGTTATTTGGAGCCAATTTTGATTCTGCCATTGTAGTATAGTCTAATTAGGACGTCGGCTTTCCCTCTTCATTTTGTTTGGCAAAAATCACAGTTTATCCATTGACCACATCTACATTCTTTTCGAAGCTCAATACAGGGCCTACATTCTTGATCCAGTCCTGCTCAGGATTCCAGTTGCCGGGCTTACCCTAATACTTTTAAGCATTAAAACTCGATAGAAAACAAAGAATAAATCACCTTAGCGGCCACCCGGTTATCATTCAGACCCGTGGCTTTCCGTCCCTGCTTCACAACAGGTTTGGCTTTGTCGTAAACCTATACAGAAGAAGCAAGAAATGTGCCCATATTTCCCAGCATCAATGGTCGTATTTGATAGTATTTACGGTAATTTAGAATCATTTTTTACTGAGAAATAAATGTGCTAAAATGGGAAAAATAACAATTTTTGGGTAAATTTTTTCTATTGATGAAGTGCATGCCAAATTTTTTAAAAAAATCCACTATATAGAAAATGGAACAATTAAATTATTCAAAACTCCATTACGTTTAATTGGAGACTAACAGGAACCGACAATCATCCTGAAATGATGCAGACTATTAGGCTTTTTGTTCGAGTGCCTGTGATGGACAAAGGATTCCAGGCATCGGCAGGGTAGAAAGAACTACTATTGAAGAAACAAAAAACAGGTTAAGAAGACCGTATTCAATTGATGCCACCCCCTATAAAAAGCCCGATACCCCCCCCCAAAAAAAATGAGGCGATATCGGGCGTAAAAGCGCGTTTATCGGCAGGATCTTTTTTATTTAGTGTTTATTTTCCCGCCCCAAGCTCCTCGTCCCGGAGCACCCTTCTTAACACCTTGCCCACATTGGAGATGGGAATTTCATCCCGGAACTCAATCTGCCGGGGTCGTTTGTAACCCGCCATTTTTTCCTTGCAAAAGGCTTGTATCTCCTCAACTGTGGCGCTCTGGCCGGCTTTCAATTTTATGAATGCCTTTACAGCTTCTCCGCTTTTGTCGTCGGGAACCCCCACCACTGCAACAAGCTCTATCTTGGGGTTGGTATAGAGAATATCTTCAACATCCCTGGGATAAACATTAAATCCCCCCACAATAACCATATCTTTTTTACGATCTGTAATGGTGATATAGCCCTCTTCATCAATATGACCGATGTCCCCTGTGAGAAAATAACGGTCGCCGTCAATCATTCGGAAAACCTCTTCATCGGCATCGGGTCTTTTCCAATAACCCTTCATGACCTGGGGTCCGCATACCGCGATTTCGCCATCTTCTCCCCGGGGCAATTCCTTTGTATCATCGTCAAGGCCCATAATTTTTACCATGGTTCCGGGCAATGGAAACCCGATGGATCCTATTTTTCTTGTTTCCCTGTTGGTGGGGTTACTGGAGACCACCGGTGCCGTCTCTGTCAGGCCATACCCTTCAAATATAACGGCCCCGGTTTTTTCTTCAAACTGCCGGCAGACTTCGGGTGGCAAGGGTGCCCCCCCGGAGAAACAAGCCATTATAGAGGACAGATCATACTGCGCAAGATGGGCATGATTGGCAAAGGCCACAAAAATGGTCGGCACCGCCGGCATAATCGTGGGTTTGTGTTTTTGAACCGTTTTAAGAACCTCGGTAAACGGCGGATTCCCCGCCCTGGGGTCGGGGATGCACACAAGCTTGTTGCCCGACATGGCGGCAAAAAGCAAGGCGCAGGTAATACCAAAACTGTGGTACCAGGGCAGAACCCCCAGAAAGGTGTGAAATCCACCCGTATACAATTTTTCCAGTCCCTTGGCTTCATCCTGGAGGAAACTACCGCTTTCGTACAATCCCATTACATCATAGGTAAAGTTGGTATGACTGAGTTCCGCCCCCTTGGGGACTCCGGTGGTTCCGCCGGTATAGAGCATAACGGCAGTATCTTCTTCCGGATTGATCTCAACGGATGGGGGAGAGGGAATTGCGGCGCCAACAACCTCATCAAACATCAAGTGTCCTTCTTCATGGAAATCCGCTTTGGGGATTTTCCCCAGCAGCCCGCCCAAAAGAGCCTTAACTTTCGGCAGATAGGATTTGATATTGCAGATAACCACGGTTTCGACCTGGGTATCTTTAATGGCATTCACCGTGTTCGCATAGAAAAGGGGATGGTCCATGCAAAACACCATTTTGGACTCTGAATCCTTGAGCTGATAATTGAGCTCAGTTGCCGTGTAAACCGGGTTACAATTCACACATACCGCACCGGCCTTAAGAATTCCAAACAAAATTTCGGGAAAATGCGGCAGATTAGGCAAAAAAATCGCCACCTTATCGCCCTTTTTAATGCCTTTTCCCGCAAGAAAGTTGGCAATCCTGTCGGCGGTATCCTTTACCTGGGCAAAGGTTTTTGTGGCCCCGTTAAAAATGGTAAAGACATTATCGGGATAATTTAGGGCAGCATCATCCAAAAATTTGAACACAGGAAAATGATAGTCAGGGACAGTACGTGCTACACCTTTGGGCCAAAACGGGGTTTCCCAGATTGTCTCATTCATCTTTTTTCTCCTTTTTATTCAGGTACTCGGGAACAAAGTAATTTCAAAACTTTGTTTGTACCAGCCGAATACCGGGTTAAATGTATGTATTCCATCTTTATTTTTTTGAACTCTGCCGGAAAAAGGATTCTTATATATAATTGGATGGCTGTCAACGGGCAGACAGATAAAATATACATTTTCCCTATTTTGATAAAGGCGGCACCCAATATCTGGATTGTTGTCCAGACATATCTATCGTAAACGATAGCCTTGGAACCACCCCCCCCCCTGCATCTGCCCAGGCAGGCAAAATTCGTACAGCCATGACACACCAGATGCCATTGTTTATCTCCAATGAACATTGACGCCCCAGCCGGGATTTGATACGATCTCCCCTATTATTGTATGTATTTCAATATTATATTTTCCCACAGAAGGGTACTCCAAACTTGAGGTAATGACATTGGAACTATCAGACACACCTTCAATTCTTGTAGTGGACGACTCCGATCTTATCCGGATGACGGTCCGAAAAGCACTGGGAGCTGAAGGGTTTAAGGTGTTCACCGCCAATGATGGGGTCCAGGCCCTTGAATTACTACAACACAAGGATGCCCCGGAAATTGATATTGTTCTGACAGACCTTAATATGCCCAACATGGATGGAGAAACCCTCTGCAAAAAAATAAATGCCGATGAAGCGCTCAAATCCATCCCGGTAATTTTCCTGACATCCCAGGCCAACCAGACAACAGAATCCCTTATTTTCAAAGCAGGAGCCAGCGATTTTATTGCCAAACCATTCATACGGGAACTGCTCATCGCAAGGATATCAGTTCATCTCCAGCGCCAGGTATCCCAACGATATCTTGAAAACCAAATAGAGAAACAAACCTTTTCTTTAAAGCAGGCAAAGGAGGAAGCGGAAGCCGCCAATATCGCCAAAAGTGCCTTTCTTGCCAACATGAGCCATGAGATCCGAACCCCCATGAACGGGGTCATCGGCATGACGGATATTTTATGTGAAACCACACTTTCCCCGGAGCAAACAGAGTATGCCGATGCCATCCGCAACAGCGCAGAAGCGTTGCTGACCATCATCAACGACATCCTTGATTTTTCAAAAGTTGAAGCCGGTAAAATGGAGATTGAAACCATTGACGTTGATCTGGGCCGCGAACTCCACGATATCGGACAGATCATGGCAACCAAGGCCAGGGAAAAAAGTATTGAATTTATCTGTATGATCGAAGAGAATGTCCCCATTTTTTTAAAAGGAGACCCCACCCGGCTAAGGCAAATCATCATCAACCTTGCTGGCAATGCCATCAAATTTGTGGACAAGGGAGAAGTGCTGCTCAAGGTTTCTCTTGTCTCGGAAAGCCCGAGAAAAGTCATGCTGCGATTTGAAATCATTGATACGGGTATCGGCATCTCCATGGAACAGACCAAAAAACTGTTTCAATCCTTTTCCCAGGTGGATGCATCCACCACCCGTAAATACGGGGGCACCGGACTTGGCCTCACCATCTCCAAGCAGCTTGCAGAATTAATGGGGGGGGAAATCGGGGTTAAAAGTCGCCTGGGAGAGGGCTCCACCTTCTGGTTCACCTCTTCTTTTCGAAAACAAGCCAGTGCCCGGCACAAACCAAGGCAGATCCCCGACAAGATCAAAACCCTGAAATGCCTGGTGGTGGATGATACGGATTCCTGTCGAAAGACACTGACCCAGCATCTTCGTTCCTTTGGCTGCACCGCAGATCATGCCCAAAACCATACCATGGCCATTGAAAAACTCATGGATGCCCAATTGGAGAGTTCCCCTTTCAATACAGTTTTTATAGACCTGGAAATGCCAGGATTGGACGGCTTTGCCACGGCCAAAATGATTATGGGAAATGAGAACATTGTCCCCCCAAAATTGATCTCAATGGGCTATACGACCAAACGCCTGAAGCAGGAAGCATTTTTTGCGGCCGGGTTTAAAACCCAGTTGGCGAAACCGGTCTACAAAAATCATGTACTGGACTGCCTGGCCCAGGCCCATGGGTTGGAACTTGCCCAGCAGACCTTAAGCACCCGGTTCAGCCTGGAAGAACCAAAAGCTACTTCCGACCTGGCAAATGCCACTCTGAATATTCTTCTGGCAGAAGACAATAAAATGAACCAGAAGGTGGCTACCAACATGTTAAAAAAACTGGGGCACAACGTCTCCATTGCCCAGAACGGGGAGGAAGCCGTCAACCAGTATCAGACAGGCAGCTTTCACCTGATCCTCATGGATGGACAGATGCCTGTCCTGGACGGACTTGAAGCCACCCGGGCCATCCGGGAACTGGAAAACAATTTACCGGCACCCACCCCCCATATCCCCATCATCGCCCTGACCGCCAATGCCATGAAGGGAGACAGGGAACGATTCCTGGCATCGGGAATGGACAATTATATCACCAAGCCCATTAAACGAAAAGCCCTGGAGGATGCCATCCTCCATTCCATGTCCACAAACGCCCCCCCCCAAACCATACCGGACAAAAGCCAGATCATCAATCTGGATGAGCTTATCCAGACAATGGGCGGCAATAAGCATTTAATTAAAGAATGCTTTGATACCTTTTGCGACACCTATACTCAGATCTTAACCCAGATCAAAACACAGATGGAGATAAAAGCGTTTCCCGCCATAAAAGATACCCTTTCAAACTTCAGGGATTCGATAAAGAACCTTTCGTCCAAACCCATCATGGATGCTGCCTTCAGCCTTGAACGAGCGGTTTTAGCGGGGAATGACCAATTGATTAAAAAGGAATTCACAGGATTGTCCGATGTTTGCGAACGCCTCCAGAATTTCATGGTGACCTATTCTGTAAAAAATCTATACATGAAGTTTTTAATTGCGGATGCCGGGTTTGATTCAAGAAAAAAATCCCAAACACTGCTTTCCAAATATGGGGAATGTGACGTAGCCATCAATGGGTTGGAGGCCCTGAATGCATTTGTAAGGGCCCATAATGAAAAAGACCCCTATCATTTGATCTTCCTGGACATTGAGATGCCGGGTCTTGAGGGCCACCAGATAATGGAAAAGATCAGACAATGGGAAAAATCCAAGGCCATTTCCCTGTCCCTGGGCGTAAAAATAATCCTTCTTTCAACGGGCCCCCCACCCGAACCCATCACCACCCTTCTGGAACCCGGCCATGAAACCTGCATGGAAAAACCCGTTACAAGGGAGCGCCTTGCCAAAGCATTCCAGCAGGTCCACTATTGAATTGGATTAAAAGAGCGTCATTTGACGCCCTCCCATGATTTGGGTGAAACTCTGGTCAAGAGACAAGAGCGCGGCATCTGCAATGGGCCTTAATTGCTTTTGAATATAATGATTGTAATCAAGGTCATCATGGGGCAGATCAATGGGCATGGGGCCCCTCAGTGTCATGACGTAATAAATCTCCCTAGTATCCCCTTTTCCTTTTAAAAGAAGCGCGGCCTTCACATGGGGAGGGACTATTTTGATATAGTCCTTGGGTGATTTGGTCAAACGTTTCTTATAGACCAGATCATCATCATGGACATGGTTTTTCACCTCTGAAACGATTTGCCTGATCCACTCATCTACCTCCTGGTCATGGAAAATTCTATGAAACAGCTCATATTGAAATTGTTTTGCGAACCGCGTCCAATCGGATCGGACAAATTCAAGGCCGGTAAATACCAAGTTTTCTTTATTGTTTTTCTTCACCAGCCCGACATACCGTTTCTTGGCCCCATCTCCCCCGCCGCGGATGGCAGGGAGGAAAAAACGGGTAAAGTGTTTTTCAAATTCAATTTCCAGATGGGAGGTAAGGTCGAACTCATCGGTCAGTTTTTTGGTCAAAAATTCATTAATTTTGATGGCCAGTTTTTTGGCCATACCGTCACAATCTGATAATTGAGTGTCTTTAAGCTGCACAAATACCGAATCCGTATCCCCGTATATAACTGTGTAACCTTGCTGTTCAAGAAAATCCCGGGTTGTTTTCAATATCCACTGGCCCGTACCGGTGTTCCCATAACGCCATAGAAGCTGTTCATCAGGATTTTTATGGCCTGGGAAAGGTGGGGATCACCCACTTTTTTTGCCTGGTCTCTTTTATCCAAAAGAGTTGTAATAAAATCGGGCAGCACATGTATTTGCCGTGAAAAGGAAATGTTTACAGGCGTATTGAGGGGTTGGATATCAGCCTTAAGCCGTGACAGGGGATCTATTTTAAAGGTTTGGATAATGGAAGGATAAAGGCTTTTAAAATCAAAAACTGCAATATGTTCATAAAACCCCGGATTTTTTGCAAACACCCATCCCCCGGAGCTATGCCCCTGGCTTTCAATATCCTGGACATTGGGGGCAACCAATCCCTTGCGATGAATCCTGGGAAGCATAAAATGGTCAAATGCTGCCACAGACATTCCGACTCGGTCCATGGAAAGTCCACTGATCACGGCCCGCTTAAACGTCAGATCAATCAGGCCGGTCTTCTCGAAAATATCAGAAACCAGAATGCAATCCATGAGATTATAATGGGCCAGTCCCTTTTTATCTTCCTGAAATCTGCGTTCTATTTCTGCAACCTTATCTCCTTTTTCTCCAATATCTTTTCCAGTTCCCAAAAGTTTAGTTGCCACGGTTTCCAGTCGAAAATTCTCAAATGAGTAAAAGGTATTCCTCAGGGCGGGTGGCCCGTCAATGACTATTCTTCCATTAATGTTGGCAGAGAATCTCCCTTTCTTGGTTTCTCTGATTTCAGGTGGCCCAGCATCCCTTCCCAGTGAAAAGTTCAGCCCCCAGGCCTGGTATTTTTTTGCAAGAAAAACAAGATCAAAGCCGATGACATGCCAGCCGATGATAATATCGGGGTCCAAAAGATTCATGATGTCGAGGAAGGCTATAAGCATCTCTTTTTCACAAGACATGCGAAAAAGCTTGCCGCCATTGGACATAATTTCATGATCATATCCAGGGAGAAGCTTTCCATCTGTCCTGGGAACTTTCTTGGAACCCCCTGCTTGTTTTTGGGGCGCTGTGTCATCCTTCATCAGGACAATGCCGGTTTTGATCTTTTTTCCAAAGGATTTTTCATCCAGGTTTTTGGAAACAATCTTTTCAAAAACCTGCCCCCTAAAATGAACGGCAATGGAGTATAGCTCTCCTCTTTGCCCGGTTTCTATGTCCAGGGAAAGAACTGAAAAACAAGGATGAACCTCGGCCTTGCGAATCCTGGGGTCCATGAATTTTAAAATTTTGCCGTTAGAATGACAGGGCCCTTGAAACTCACCCCCCCCCTGGATAAAACGTTCCATTAAAAATCGTTCCTCGGGACGCAAATCCGATTCAAAGGTCTTGATTCCATTGTTCTGAAGTATTTTTCGGGCTTTGTACAAGAGATTCTGACTCTTAAAATACAGAGCATCCACAGGCTTTCCATCAAAAGAAGTAAGATTTACTTGTCTACGTTCAAACCCGAAAAAAAGATCCGGGAGAAGCGTATCTCGTTCAATGAAAAACAGGGGCCGATTCTTGGCAATAATGATCTCAAAGGGGCCCTGGTCACAGATCCCGGCATAGCGGAGACGATGGTTGCCTCGGACCTCTATATAATCCCGTGTGAGTATGTATCCCTTGTAAAAAACCATTTTGTTTTCAATACCAGTTGATAAGGAAAAAGACAAACCTTGCATTTTTTTATTGCAATACTTGATGATGAGGTTGGGCTTGGCAATCTGGCCCTGTATATTGTCCGGGCCTGTTTCTCACAGGAAAGAATGATCTATATCCCGGATAAAGAATCCGATGTTCAGGGCAATGGAAAAAAAGACAAGAATCCGTTTAGAAGCCAAGTTCA
>JAFLJU010000613.1 GCA_022712835.1 Desulfobacteraceae bacterium | reverse complement strand
GAGCTAGGAGGGGATGAATTTATTGCGGCAGCCTTTACCGGGCTTCCCTTCGGCCCCTACGGCATCATCTCGGTCATCCTGATGATGGTTTTTTTCCTGGGGTTCTTCCTGGACTGGATTGAAATCACCCTGATTATCCTGCCCATTTTGTCACCAGTGGTATCGGGTCTGGGATTGCACATCAACGGTTTCGGCGTCATTGACAACCCGGAGCTGGTCTGGTTTGCAATTCTCGTGGCCATCAGCCTCCAGACCTCCTTTCTTACCCCGCCCGTGGGATTTGCCATATTTTACCTCAAGGGCGTCTCCCCCCCTGAAATCAGTCTATTAGATATTTACAAAGGGGTCATCCCCTTTATCATTCTGCAATTAATCGGCTTGTTCATTGTCATGTTTTGGCCGGATCTGGTTGTCTGGCTACCGTCGGTGGCCTATGGATAACACTCATCCACCACAAAATTTAAACCCGATGATCAAGCCTGATTTTTGCTATCCAGACTTTTACAATCTATGAAGAGGCCAATTAATATCATGGAAAAGAACAAATCCGTCACCCTGTTCGTCCAATGCCTGGTGGACAGCCTGTACCCGGAAGTGGGAACATCCATGGTCCGCTTGTTTGAAAAGATGGAAATCCCTTTTAACATACCCGTGGACCAAACCTGCTGCGGCCAGCCCGCCTTTAACGCAGGATATCGCAAAGAGGCAACGGTTGCAGCCAAACGCTTTATTGAAATTTTTGAAGACTCACAGGTGATTGTCTGTCCGTCGGGTTCCTGTGTGGACATGGTCAAACACCAATACCCCGGTCTTTTTGAGAACGGGTCCTCCTGGCAGAAAAGAGCCCTTGGCATCAGCAGCAAAATCTTTGAGTTCACCGAGTACCTCGTGGATGTTCTATGTCTTGAAGATGTGGGGGCCCGTTTTGAAGGAAGGGTCACCTACCACGAGTCCTGCCATCTGTCGAGAAACCTGGGAGTTAAAGACCAGCCAAGACGGCTCATCGCCCATGTCCAGGACTGCCAGTTGATTGAAATGGAGCATGCCGACAAATGCTGCGGGTTCGGCGGCACCTTTGCCGTCAAATTTCCCGATATTTCAACGGCCATTCTGGAAGAAAAAATAGACCATATCATCCAAGCAGGTGTGGATGCTGTGGTGGGATGCGATATCAGCTGCCTGATGAACATCCAGGGGATGTTGAGCCGGAAAAATTCTTCCATCAAAACCCTGCACATTGCCCAGTTGCTGGCCCCATAAAAAAAGGATTGCCCCATGGTAGAAATAGAGACCGAATATTATCGACAAAATGCTGCCAAGGCCATTGAAAACACCCTGCTGCAAAATGCCCTGTCCAATGTCCAGAACCGGCTGGGGCCTGCCACGGCCCGTATGTACGAGGAGCTACCAGAAGGCCCGGGCTTGAGGCAAAAAGCCCATGAAATAAGAGAATTTTCTATCAACCACCTGGATATCCTGCTCACCCGTCTTGCCGCAAAAATCCGGGACAGGGGCGGCAGTGTTTATTTTGCAAAAGACGGAGCAGCGGCCAGCGCCTATTGTCTGAAAGTGGCCCGGAAAAACCAGGTCAAAATGGTGGTCAAGGGCAAGTCCATGGTCACCGAAGAGATCGGCTTGAACCCAATTCTTGAAGATGGCGGTATTGAGGTGAATGAAACGGATCTGGGGGAATACATCATCCAGCTGGCAGGGGAAACCCCTTCCCACATCATTGCCCCGGCCATCCACAAAACCCGGAAAGAAATAGCCGAACTGTTCTCCTTGGAACTTGGGATTCCCTATTGCGAAGATCCCCCGATCCTGACCCAGGCGGCCAGGAAAGTGTTGCGCAAAAAATTTTTAGAAGCCGACATGGGCCTGTCCGGGTGTAACCTGGCCTGTGCCGAAACCGGTCATATCACCACGGTCTCCAATGAAGGCAATATCCGCATGTCCACCACCATGCCAAAGATTCACATGGCCTTCATGGGCATGGAGCGGGTGGTGGCCAAACTTGCCGACCATGATGCCCTGTTCAGACTTTTGTCCAGGGGAGCCGCCGCCCAGAACATGGCCGGGTATGTCTCTTACATCGGCGGCCCCAGGACCCGCGATCAGCTGGACGGGCCGGACCAGTTCCATCTGGTCATTATCGACAATGGCCGTTCCCGGATCCTGGCCGACCCAACGTTCCGGGAGGCGCTTTATTGTATCCGGTGTGCGGCCTGCCTCAATGTCTGCCCGGCCTATGGAAAGATTGGGGGACATGCCTATGGATATCCCTATTCCGGCCCCATAGGGGCTGTGATCACTCCGCTTTTTGTGGGCATCAACCGGGCAAAGGACCTGTGTTGTGGGGAACCTTTGTGCGGTGCCTGCAAACAAGCCTGCCCCGTGGACATAGACCTGCCCCGTATGCTGTTAGCCCTACGGGCCAAGCTTGCCGACGGTGATCCCAAATGGGGGGTCACCCGGGCCAATCCGGGAGAAAAATTTGCCTTCCAAATCTGGTCGCTTATCATCAAAAACCGAAAAACATATGACCTGGCCCTGAAGGCCGGGTCTCTTTTCCAGCGGATGCTGCCCCAAAAAAATGGTTATATCCCCGCCATCCCCTTTGTTTTAAAGGGGTGGACCCAAAGCCGGGACATCAAACCCCTTGCCCAAACCAGTTTTTTAACCCAATGGAAAAACAGAAAAAATAAGACAAACAGGAAAAACAAATCATGACCCCTCCCGTAACCCCACACGTACCGGATGCCAATGAGCAGGCGTTTATCATGACCCTTCAAAAAGCGTTGGGAAAACCGGTTGAGCCTGCCCTGACAGAACCCCCCGGCCTCTTCGACACCCGGCCTTTGGACCATGAGAAAAGGCTCGCGGCCTATCTCGACAAAAATCAAGCAGAAAAAAACCGGCTCCTGGAGTTGTTCATCGCCCAGGCAAAACTTGTCAATATGGCGGTTATTCCGGTAAAAAATACTGCCCAGGCAGGTCTTGGCATCCAGGAACTGATTGCCCGGACTACGCCTGAATGGGGAACTCAAAAATCCGTGACGGCTTGGCACCATCCATTAATTGATCAGCTGAATCTTGGCGAAAGGCTGGCAGCCGATGATGTCACCCTTTATACCACAGATTCGTCGGCTCCACCGGATGCAGTTCTGCGACAGGAGCTTCGGGCTCATCTCATCCAATCCTATATGGGCATTACCTCGTCGGATTTTTGTGTGGCCGGGTCTGCCACCCTGGTGATGCGAACCCGGCCCAATCAGCCCAGGGCGGTCTCCCTTGTGCCCTCCATCCATGTGGCGGTTATCACACTGGACCAGATCATCGAAAGCCTGGAAGAACTCTATTTTCGTCTCAACTGGGACCCAAAAGAGCAGGCAGAAGGCTTGACCAATTGCATGACCTTTATCTCGGGTCCCAGCAAAACAGGCGATATAGAGCTTGTCATGGTCCATGGCGCCCATGGTCCCCGGCAACTGATCACCTATGTGATAACAGACCAGGCATCAACCCCAGTATAGGAGAACACCATGGACTTTCCCCAGATGTATTGCATCCGCCAGAAAGTGGAGGCCCCGAAAGTTGAGAATATTGAAGCCGCCGTCATCCAAGAGCTGGCAAGTCTGGATCTTTCTCCCCGGATCACTCCCGGAGATCGTATTGCCATCACCGCAGGCTCCAGGGGAATCCACCAGATTGATAAAATTTTAAAAACCCTGATTGATATTCTCAAAGAACACAAAGCCGCTCCCTTTATCGTTCCGGCCATGGGAAGCCATGGCAACGGCACGGCCCAGGGACAGCTTGAGATTCTGAACAGCCTTAATATCAGTGAAGAGACCATGGGTGTTCCCATCCACTCTTCAATGGAGGTGGTACAAATCGCCACCTCTTCCCATGGATTCCCCGTATGGGTGGACAAGCAGGCGGCAACCGCCGACAAAATGGTTGTGATGAACCGGATAAAACCCCACACCGAATTTGAAGGTCCCATTGAAAGCGGACTCATGAAAATGATGGCCATTGGCCTTGGCAAACACAAGGGCTGTTTTGAGGTGCATAAACAAACTGTGAATTTCGGATACAGTCGGGTAATACCGGAAATCGGTGCCCTTATTTTAGACCGGCTTCCCGTGCTGTTCGGAGTGGGGATTGTGGAAAACATCTATGATGAAACCGCCTGTATTAAGGCCTGCCTGCCAGAAAATTTTTACAACACGGAATCTGCGTTGCTGGCAAAGGCAAAAACTTATATGGCACGGCTCCCCTTTGATAAAATCGATATTTTGATCCTGGATGAAATGGGAAAAAATATCAGCGGCACGGGCATGGATACCAATGTCATCGGCAGAATCATGTTTATCGGGGAACAAGAGCCGGAGACTCCAAAAATAACCCGCATTGTGGTTCTGGACCTGACAGCACCCTCCCATGGCAATGCCATCGGCATCGGCCTTGCCGATTTTACCACCCGAAAGGTTATTGACAAATTAAATACCCAGGCCATGGCCACCAATGCCATCACCGCCATGACACCGGAAAAAGCCAGGCTTCCGGTCAGTCTTGCCACAGATCGGGCAGCTATTGAGGCGGCCCTGCAAACCATAGGGGCGGTGGCCCCGGTTGGCGCCAGAATCGTTCACATAAAAAACACCCTGGAAATGGGAACATTTCATGTTTCAAAGGCCCTGAGAAACGAAATAGAAAGAAACAATACCCTTTTACTGGTTGCGGATATTGGCCCCCTCGAGTTTGAGGAGGATGGCAGACTCCCCGTGATTCAATTATGATCGCGCAAACAATAAAAAAAAATATTTGCAAAACAGCCCCTTATTTGATTTAATCTATGGTTTAGTTGTTCACTTAAAACCATATGGGTGAAGGAAACATATTTGAATATTGACATGAATGGCATTGTTATTATTTGCGGAAATTATGGAAGTGGTAAAACCGAAACTGCCGTAAATCTGGCCGCTAAATCAAAGCTGCGGGGAAAGGCGGTTAAAATAGCCGATCTGGACCTGGTCAACCCCTATTTCAGGACCCGGGAGGCAAGGGTTTACCTTGAAAAATTAGGGGTTGATGTGGTGCTACCAGACAAAAAATATATGCACGCCGACCTGCCAATTCTCGCACCTGCGGTGGCTGGTATGATTCGACAGCCTGCTGAGCTGACCATACTGGATGCCGGTGGTGATGATGTCGGCGTAACGGTTCTGGCAGCCCTTGGGGATTTTTTGAAGCAAAAAGAAGTTCACATGATCCAGGTAATAAACCCGTTTCGGCCCTTCACCGAAACAATTGAAGGATGTATTCAAATAAAAGAGGAGATTGAGGCATCTTCAAAGCTCAAAATTACCGGACTTGTCTCCAATGCCAATCTCATTGATGAAACCACACCGGAGCATATTTTACATGGATATCACTTTATAAAAGAGGTATCCGATGCCACCGGTCTGCCAATTGAATTCATAACAGCTTCATCCCAGGTGATACCAAAACTTGATATGGAAAGCTTCCATTGCCCGGTGCTGACCATTGACAGACAACTGGTATTTCCCTGGACAAGCATTTGATATAATAAGGAGTATTTTTTTATGACCTACGAACATATTGTTGATTCCGAACGGTGTAAAGGATGCGGACTTTGCGTTAATTTTTGCCCGAAAAACGTCCTTGAAATCACCAAAACGGTAAATGCAAAGGGACACTTCCCCGTCTACCAGGCACGACCTGAAGATTGTATTCACTGCACCATCTGCTGTATTGTGTGCCCGGATATTGCCATCCAGGTTGTTGAAACCCAAACCACATAAACTTAAAGACCACATAAAATAGATTATAAGGAAAAACCAATGGCAAAAGTATTAATGAAAGGAAATGAGGCAATCGGAGAAGCTGCCATCAGAGCGGGGTGTAAAAATTATTTTGCCTACCCCATCACCCCCCAGTCAGAGGTTGCCGAATACCTGGTCAAACGCCTTCCTGAAGTGGGTGGGGTGTTTCTCCAGGGAGAAAGCGAAGTGGCGGTTGGGTATATGATCTTTGGAGCAGCTGGTTGCGGAGAACGGGTGATGACCACCTCTTCTTCTCCCGGTATCAGTCTCATGAGCGAGGCCATCTCCTATATTGCCGCGGCCCAGTGCCCGGCGGTTTTTGTCAATATCATGAGAGGCGGCCCCGGGCTTGGAGGGATTTTACCTGCCCAGGGGGATTATTTCCAGGCCACCAAGGGTGGCGGACACGGGGATTACAGATTACTGGTTCTGGCACCGGACGGTGTTCAGGAAGCGGTTGAAATGACCATGCAGGCATTTAGCCTGGCTGAAAAATACCGGGGACCGGTCATGATCCTGGGAGACGGCCTCATCGGCCAGATGATGGAACCTGTTGAGTTCCCTGAGAATCTGGCAACAGAAGCTACCAACAAAGATGACTGGGCCACCAATGGCATGGGCACGAGGAAAAGCAAAAAAAGAAACCTGGTGAAATCCTTGTTTCTGGACCCCACGGAACTCAATGCGAACAACCTGGCCCTCAAGGCCAAATACGAGCAGATGAAACGCGAAGAGATCCAGTTTGAAGCCTATAATACAGATGTCGATTACAAAATATTGATCACAAGTTACGGCACCATGAGCCGGGTATGCAGGACCGCCATTGATCAGTTGAAAGAAGAAGGCATTGAGGTGGCCATGTTCCGACCAAAGACCCTTTTCCCCTTCCCGGAACAGGCAGTCTATGATGCAGCCACCAAGAAAAGCTGTAAATCCGTTATCAGTATTGAAATGAGTATGGGACAGATGGTGGAAGATGTCGAGCGGTGCGTCAAAGGCCAGCGGCCGGTTGAATTTTATGGCGAATGCGGCGGAGATATCCCGTCACCGGAAAAAATAATCGACATCATAAAAGCAATGTTATAGGAGACCACAATGGGAAAAACATTTTCAAAGCCAGCCGTGCTCAGCGACACCATGACGCATTATTGCCCGGGCTGTACCCACGGCATTGTCCACAGGCTTGTTGCTGAAGCCATAGATGAACTTGGCGTTATGGACAGAACCGTTGGCATCGCCCCGGTGGGGTGTGCCGTCCTTGCATACAACTATTTTAATTGTGATTTCCAGGAAGCGGCCCATGGAAGGGCTCCGGCCATGGCCACGGGAATCAAACGGGTTCGCCCCGATCTGATTGTCTTTACCTACCAGGGAGACGGGGATCTAGCCTCCATCGGCATGGGAGAAATTATCCATGCGGCCAATCGGGGTGAGAAATTCACCACGATTTTTATCAATAATGCCATCTATGGCATGACCGGTGGCCAGATGGCCCCCACCACCATGCCGGGACAACGGGCAAGTACCGCTCCCATGGGAAGAGATACCGATCAGACAGGGATGCCCATCAAAATGGCCAACCTTTTGGGAGGTCTTATGACCCCTGCCTATGTTACCCGCCAGGCAGTGCTGAAACCCCAGCAGATCAACAAAACCAAAAAAGCGATTAAACAGGCATTTCAATACCAGGTGGAAAACAAATGCTTCAGCTTTGTGGAAGTCATTTCCACCTGCCCGACCAATTGGGGACTCACGCCACTGGATTCATTGAAATGGGCCGAGGAAACCCTGATTCCCTATTATGAGTTGGGTGATATAAAAACCCCTGAATAGGATAACCTAAGTTAACACACACTAGCTGTTTTTGGAGAAACCAATGCAAACAGAAATAAAATTTGCAGGATTTGGAGGTCAGGGAATCTTATTGAGCGCCAAACTTCTGGCCTATGCTGCAATGAAACAAGGATCTTTTGTTGCCTGGGTACCGTCCTACGGACCGGAGATGAGAGGGGGGACCGCCTATTGCACCGTGGTCATCAGCGACAAACTGATCGGCTCGCCCATCATCAAAAACCCTTCCCACCTGGTGGCCATGAACCGGCCTTCCCTGGAAAAATTTGCCGAGACGGTCAAACCCGGCGGCATCGTGTTCATCAATAGTTCCCTGATTCCGGTTCGAAGCAACCGGGCAGATATTACAGAACTTGTGGTGCCCATCAATGAAATTGCCACCGCCGCAGGCAGTGTCCGGGCGGCTAACATTGTTGCCCTGGCAGCTTTTAATGCAAAGACCCGTCTGGTTGACCCGGATTTGTTAAAAAAATGTATAAAAGAAGAATTTGCCGCCAAGGCCAAGATCATTCCACTGAACATGAAAGCGTTTGATGAAGGAGTTAAGTTCGCAGAAAACAA
>JAFLJU010000674.1 GCA_022712835.1 Desulfobacteraceae bacterium | reverse complement strand
AAAAATAAGGAAGAGTCCGGACAGAACAAAGGGGAGGCTGATGTCCAGAGCTGGCAGAAGAAAATAGGCCCCCGCACACAGGCTGACCCCTATGAAAACGGACCGTTTCAGTCCGATGCGGTCTGAAAAAAAGGCGGTGGCGCCTTCCCCCAGCATTTCCGAAATACCGATCAAAATGGTACTGAATCCGATGGTTACCAGGGAGAGCCCATGGGATTGCTCCAGCCAGGCCCCGTAGATGACAAACAACGTGTCACTGGCCAGGGCCATGAAA
The DNA here is from genome assembly GCA_022712835.1 of Desulfobacteraceae bacterium. Next base: position 2,464 of record JAFLJU010000674.1, on the reverse strand, counting down.
AAGGCAAACAAGAGGATTCCCATCACTTGCCGGTTTTGAACAATGGTTTTCCAATTGGACAGGAAGGATGATGGTTTCTTTGATTCTTTTTTTGCCGATGGGGTGCTGGGCATGAATTTTAAGATCAGGCCAAAGCAGAAAAGAGAAAGCAGACCGATGATCCAGAAGGGGGTTTGCCAGGAAAAGCGTTCTATGTATGATGAGTCCGGCAGCAGGGATTCCCAGGAGGGTGGCACCAGCCCAGGCAAATTCAGTGATGCCGATGACCTTCCCCCTCTGTTCAATAGGGACAAACTCCCCGATAAAGGCCTGGAGGGTGGGGTCAAAAATGCTTTTGCCAAGGCCGGCCAGAAACAGACAGACCACCAGGACCGAATACAAGGGGATCAATCCTGTGGCAAAGGTACCAACGGTCAGAAGTCCCAGGCCAAAGAGCATGAGCAGTTTATGCCCGTATCTATCGGCAAAGGAGGCTCCCACCGGTCCCAGGAGTGCTGTGGCCTGGTTCACGGCAATGACAGAGGTGATGGCAGACAAGGGAACCCCGAGTCCCCGGGCAAATTCAGGGGCAAAGGGATAGATCATTCTTCTCGTAACATTCATTAAAAGCTTTGTGAATGTGGCAATTCCGATAAAACCATAAAATTGTTTCTGGGGCATGGAGGCGATACTCTTTTCTAAAGGGTGGCCAGCACAGAGAATTTATCAAATATCAGCAACAGTCCGATACCGATGAGCAGGAGCCCTGCAATTTTATTGATCACCCCAATCAATTTGGTAGCCCTTTTCATGAACCCCAGCATGGAATTGATAAAAAAGGATATCAATATAAAGGGAAGGGCAAGGCCTGCAGAATAAACGGCCAGAAGCCAGACGCCCTTGAGAACGGTTTCCTGGTTGCCGGCCACAATGAGGATGCTGCCAAGCATGGGGCCGATGCAGGGGGTCCACCCAGCCCCAAAGGCCATGCCAATGACAAAGGTTCCCAGCAGATGCATGGGTTTTTTCTTGACATGGAATCGTTTTTCAAACTGAAACCCCTTGATGTTGATGATTCCTAAGAGGTGGAGGCCAAATACCAGCACAATTCCCCCCCCAAGGTAGCGGATGACCCAGGAATATTGGGAGGCAAGTCCGCCAATAAATGAGGCTGAGGCCCCGAACAGGATGAAAATAAATGAAAATCCGGCCACATAGGCCAGGGTGGACAGGATCACCTTCTGCCGGATGCCTTTATTGTCCTCGGCGATCAGCTCATCAACGGAAAGTCCCGTGATAAAAGAAAAATAGGCCGGTATAAGGGGCAGCACACAGGGGGAGAGAAAAGAGAGCAACCCGGCAATAAAGGCTGCCGGAAATGTAATGGTTTCTGTGAACACGGTGGGATATCCTTTATCTTTTGTTTTTGGTTTTCCCAACCTTAATCATCCCGGGCACAGGTTTCAAGGGGAATGGGTTAAAACTATAAAATTGGAATTCTCAACACCATTTCGTCTTTTTTTAAGGAATGCTGGGTCCATAGAACCCAATTGTCATCCATGATTTATCTTAGACGCACATGAAACGCAAAAAGGGGTTTCAGGCATGATCAGCAATCTTTTGTAGGGAATGGGTTCTTCACAGTTCTTGCAATTTCCAAAATCAGGATTGTCAATCAGTGTAATGGATTTTTTAAGTTTGTTTAAGGTTCGGATTGATTTGACCAGGGAGGCTTCATTCATATTTTTAGAATTTATGGCTTCCATTCGGGTGATCCTGCCGATGGCATTGTCCGGCGACACCGGTTTGGACAATTCTTTAAAGGTTTCAATACGCGCCTCTAAGGCGGTGAGTTGTTCTGCCATTTTTTGCCGGATCTGTTCTTTTTCTTTTGTGTCCATGGGTCTTTCTCTCGTGGCCTTTATCTCTTGGTTGTTGGATGAAATTGTCAATCAGACAATTTTAAAAAAAGTATGGAATCAAATCAACCCATCATTCAATAGGGAAAAAACACGATCGTTTAAATCTGCTTCCTGGGAATGAGTATATCTGATATACATACCGCTTGAAAGAAAATTTATAATTATGCAATAAACCGGCATGGTCAGAGCTAAGGTATTTGCTCCTACACAACGAAAAATGAAACTCTTATAATTGCAATGCCTTGGCCGGAGTTTCATATAAAAAGACAGGCGATAAAAATGATAATTATCACCAGCAGTGGAGAAAAAATTGACACGGCCATCATGACCTCGGAAGAGCGGCATATTTTGCAAAAGCTGTTTGCCTGGAAGTCCCTGGTGGATTCCGTTGCCCTTTTCCGGGTAAAAAAGAGGCAAGCCCTGGACGCTGGATGGAATAATTCAGGGCCGGTGTCCGCAAGCCGTGCCCTTTCCCTTGTGATTGCCCATTTGGAAACCCAGGTTCGGTTGCGGCTGGAAAAAAAATAGGCCCTATCCCCATTGGCCTAAATCATGGTGGAAAT
>JAFLJU010000196.1 GCA_022712835.1 Desulfobacteraceae bacterium | reverse complement strand
TAGCTATTGCTCCGGGGTGTGCTGTGCGTATACGCAAAAACAGGTGATCCTGGCAAAGGATCATGAAGCGGATCTTGAGGCCAAGATCTTCCATAACGATATTCGTGCCTTTGGAAAGGATTTTGAGTTGTTTTATCAACGGGCGGAAAACCTGCCCGGAATTGAGTTTATAAGAAGCTACGTATCGATTGGCAAAGAGGACTCCGAAACTAAAAATGTCTCCATAAGATATTCGACAACCGATGACGGCGTTAAGGAAGAAGAATTTGAACTCGTAGTATTATCCGTGGGGTTAAATCCTCCGAAGAACGCAGAAAAATTGGCGGACCAGTTTGGTATTGAGCTCAACGAACACGGGTTCTGCAAATCCAATCCGTTAAATCCTATTGAAACCACGCGACCGGGGATCTTTGTCAGCGGCGCGTTTCAGGGGCCCATCGATATCCCCGAGTCGGTCATGGGTGCCAGCGGGGCCGATGCCCTTTGCAGTCAGTTGCTGGCTTACCGTCGAGGGGACCTTGCCAGAGACCGGGTCTACCCAACCGAGAGGGATGTCTCCCAAGAGGAACCTCGTGTGGGCGTTTTTGTATGCCATTGCGGCGCCAATATCGGCCGGGTAGTGGATGTACCGGGAGTGGTAGACTATGCGTCCGGGTTAGAGAATGTGGTGCACGCCCAAGAAAGCCTTTTTGCCTGCTCGACGGACAATGCCAAGCAGATATCTGAGCAGATACGCAAAAAGGGGCTCAATCGAGTGGTGGTGGCCGCCTGCACGCCAAGAACCCATGAGCCGTTATTCCGGGACACCTGCCGTGAAGGGGGGCTCAATCAGTACTTCTATGAAATGGCCAATATCAGAGAGCACTGCTCCTGGGTGCATTCCAAGGATCCGGAAAGGGCCACCCAGAAGGCCAAGGAAATCGTTCGTATGTCAGTAGCCCGGTCATTGCTTTTAGAGCCCCTCAAAGAGTTTGAACTGCCGGTGAACAAAACAGCATTGGTGGTTGGCGGGGGGCTTGCCGGTATGACCAGTGCCCTTAGTATGGCCAATCAGGGATTTCGGGTTCAGCTACTGGAAAAGGATAAGGCACTGGGAGGCATGGCGCGAAGAATTCATACCACCCTGGAAGGGATGGATGTTCAGGCTTTTTTAAAAGACACTACCCAAAAGGTGTATAAACATCCTTACATTCAGGTATCCCATGATGCGACCATAACGAATGTGACGGGTTATGTGGGAAATTTTGTCACCACGGTGAAGGCCCAAGGGCGGATTAAAAACATAGAACATGGCGCTGCTATTCTCGCCACGGGTGCGGCGGAATATAAGCCCACGGAATATTTTTATGGAGAAAATGACAAAGTATTGACCCAGCTGGAGCTTGAGAATAGGATTTTTAAAGAAGATGAAGCGCTGATGAATGCCGAGAGTTTGGTAATGATCCAATGCGTAGGTTGCAGAAACGCGGACAGAAATTACTGTTCCCGAATATGTTGCAGCCATGCTGTAAAGAACGCCACGAACCTAAAAGACTTGAATCCTAAGATGGACATCTACATTCTCTTTAGAGATATGAGAACCTATGGGTATCGTGAAGATTACTATCGTGAGGCTGCCGACAAGGGCGTGAAATTTATCCGTTGGGAATCGGATGATAAGCCTGAAGTGGAAGCGACCACCGAGGGCGGCAAATCGGTATTAAGAGTGACGGTGTCTGATCCTATCTTGGGCCAACGATTGGAGCTGGATGCAGATGTGCTCACACTATCGGCAGCAGTGATTCCTTCGGAAGACAGTATGGATGTGGCCCGACTGTTCAAGGTGGCGATGAATGTGGATGGTTTTTTTCAGGAGGCCCATGTCAAGTTGCGGCCTGTTGATTTTGCGGCGGAAGGTGTTTTCCTATGCGGAATAGCGCATTATCCCAAGCATATCACGGAAACGATCAGCCAGGCGTATGGCGCTGCGGGTCGTGCAATCGCTATTCTCAACAAGGATTCGGTGACAGCCTCGGGGGCGATTTGCGAGGTGGATGAGAGCGCCTGCGAGTCGTGTGGGGCTTGTATATCGGTCTGTAATTATGATGCCATTGAATTTTATGAAACCCCAAAAGGCAAAAAGGCCATGGTGAATCCGATCCTCTGTAAAGGGGATGGCCTCTGTAACACGGTGTGTCCGGCAAAGGCAATTTCTTTAAAACACTTTACCGATGATGAGATCTTTTGCCAAATTGATGTGGCTTAAAAGGAGTGAGAAAAGAATGGGACCAGGACTTGAATTTAAACCAAGCATCTTAGGGTTTTTGTGCAATTGGTGAGGATACTCTGCTGCTGATTTGGCTGGAGTTTCCAGACAACAATATGCGTCAGATATGAAAATTATTCGTGTTATGTGCACTGGCAGAGTCGACCTGGCATTTATCTTTCGAGCGCTATTAAATGGGAAAGACGCCGTGTTTATCGGCGGGTGCTGGCCGGGTGAATGCCATTATCTGACCCAGGGAAATTTTGGTGCATTAAGTACGCTTCACATCGGAAGAAAGCTTCTCGAAACCATCGGGCTGAGCCCCGAGAGGTTACGGCTTGAGTACATTTCTGCCTCTGAAGGAAACCGCTATGCCGAAGTGATGAATGACGTTTCCACTAAGGTGAAGGAGTTGGGACCTCTGGGCAAGGGTGAAGGGATAGATGAAACAGTTTTAAGGCGCAAACTTGAAGTTGTATATAATTTAATTCCCTACATAAGGCTCGTGGAAAGAGAGCGGTTACGCATTCCGGTAAAATCGGTAGAGGCGTACAATGAATTTTTCAGCAGTGATGAATTCAACAAAATATTTGAAGAATTAATTGCGGATAAGATGGAAGAAAGTCAAATCATGGCGATTCTTCGAGAAAAATCTTGTTCAGCCAAAGAAATTTCTGAACTTTTAGGCGTAACACCGGGTGAAGCGGCAAGTCAGCTGAAACGCTCCGCAAGGCAGGGATTTATCGAATTTGATGAAAACCATATGCGCTTTTGTGTTGTATCGGGCGATAACACTTAAACAAGATTGACAAAGAAATAACCCAATTTAGGATAGTGACTATGGATACTGGTAAAATCGAAAATATTATAGATAAATATCCGAGTGACCCCAGTTCACTGATTCAAGTATTAATCGATATTCAGAGCGAACTTCGATGGCTTCCCAAGGAAGCTCTAAACCTGGTCAGTAAGAAACTGGACGTGGCAATGAGCCGGATACAGCACATCATTACTTTTTATAAAGCTTTCAGTATTGTACCGAAAGGTCGTCATGAAGTTCATGTTTGTACCGGCACTGCCTGCCATGTTCGCGGCGCGAAAAGGGTTCTCAACGCTGTTGAAGGACATACTGGAATCAGCCCCGGCGAGACAGACCAGGATTTAAAATTCAGTCTGGATACGGTAAGTTGTGTCGGATGCTGTGCGTTAGGACCGGTGATGGTAGTTGATGGCGAGTATCATGGCAATATGGGATCGGCAAAGACAGAAGACGTGTTGAAAAACTATGAGTAAGGAAAGATTATGCCAAGGATAAATTCACCCGCTGAATTGGAAGAATTCAGAAAAGAAATTATATCAAAAAGGGACCCCGATAAACCTTGCATTGCTGTATGTACCGGCACGGGTTGCCTTGCGCTCGGTGCAGGCAAAGTGGTTGCCGCTCTCAAAGAGGAGATAAAAAAACAGGGCCTTGATACCAAGGTGGTTGACATCAGGGAAACCGGTTGTCCCGGCTTTTGTGAAAGAGGCCCCATCGTTGTGATCAATCCTGAAGAGATATGTTATCTTCAGGTACAGCCCGCCGATGCAGAAGAGATTATCTCTCAGACCATTGTTGAAAAAAAGGTCGTTGACAGATTGGTTTATGTCGATCCCAGCAATAATGAAAAAATCGTTCGCGAATCTGAGATACCTTTTTATAAGAACCAGATGCGGCACCTTATCGGTAATAATATCAAACTTGACCCCAAAAGTATTGAAGACTATCTCGCAGTGGGTGGCTATTTAGCCTTGGGGAAGGCCCTCATTGAACAGACTCCGGAACAAGTTGTGCAGTTGGTGAAGGATTCAAAACTGAGAGGTCGAGGTGGTGCCGGGTTTCCTGCCGGGATCAAGTGGGGATTTGCCGCCGCTAGTAAAGAGAAAAAAAAATATGTGATTGTCAATGCCGATGAGGGAGATCCCGGTGCGTTTATGGATAGAGCGCTACTTGAGGGAAATCCTTTTGCCGTACTCGAAGGGCTTATTATCGGCGCGTATGCCATTGGCGCTAACGAGGGATATCTTTATGTCCGGCAGGAATACCCGCTGGCCGTAGAAAATGTAACCCTTGCGATCAAGCAGGTTGAAAAATTGGGTTTAATTGGAGAAAATATTCTTGGCTCAGGCTTTGATTTTAAAATTACGGTGCATCAGGGGGCCGGTGCTTTTGTTTGTGGTGAAGAAACGGCTCTTCTCGCGTCCCTTGAGGGCAAACCAGGCGAACCAAAGGCCAGGCCGCCCTTTCCAGCGATAAAAGGACTCTTTGGCAAACCGACAAATATCAATAATGTGGAGACCTGGTCCAATATTCCCCTAATTCTTAAAAATGGGCCCGAATACATTTCCTCAATAGGCACCGAGAACAGTAAAGGTACCAAGATTTTCTCTCTGGTCGGGAAGGTAACCAATACCGGCCTTGTAGAAGTTCCCATGGGCATCTCCCTAAGAGATATTATATTTACGATTGGCGGCGGTGTTCCCGGAGGAAAAAAGTTCAAGGCTGTTCAGACAGGCGGACCGTCAGGGGGCTGTATTCCTGAGGAACACCTGGACATTAAAGTCGATTTTGATGAATTGGCCAAGGTTGGTGCGATTATGGGGTCCGGCGGGATGATCGTCATGGATGAAGATACCTGCATGATAGATGTTGCTAAATATTTTTTAGAGTTTCTAGCCGGTGAATCATGTGGCAAATGCTCCCCATGCCGTGAGGGCATTACACATATGCTTTCAATCATGAATAGAATCAGTGAAGGTAAGGGGCGAGAAGGTGATATTGATTTGTTGGAGGAACTTGCCATGTCAACCAAGAATGCCTCTCTTTGTGCCCTGGGCGGGAGTGCACCGAATCCGGTCCTGAGTACGATACGCTACTTTAGGGAAGAGTATGAAGCTCACATCAGGGAAAAACGGTGCCCGGCGTTTGTGTGCAAGAACCTAATTGCGTACTACATTGATCCGGAAAAGTGCAAAGCCTGTATGACCTGTAGCCGAAAATGCCCCGCTGAAGCGATTGGCGGCGCTAAGAAACAGATTCATGTCATTGACCAGGAGAAATGCACAAACTGTGGAACGTGTTATGAGGTTTGCCCACCTGGTTTTGGTGCGGTAACACGGCTGTCAGGCGAACCTGTTCCGCCTCCTATCCCCGAAAAAGAGAGAACTATTGTAGGAAAAAGTGAATAATATGAGCAAAATTCATTTACAGATCGATGGAAGAGACGTAGAAGCAGAAGAAGGGATGACCATTCTGGACGTGGCCCGAAGTGCGGGAATACATATTCCGACTCTTTGTCATCACGAGGAATTGGAGCCCTATGGGGCCTGCCGAATTTGCGTTGTAGAAATTGATGCCGGAGGCAGAAAAGGTCTTGGGGCGGCTTGCGTTCGTCCGGTCGATCAAAATATGGTCGTAACTACCCGAACCGAACAGATTGATAATATCCGCAAAATCCTTGTGGAGCAGTTCTTGGCTCATGCGCCTGAATCCGAGGTATTGCTTAGCTTGGCCAAGGAGTATGGCGCCGACAAAGATCGGTTTGAAAAACAGTCAACTTTTTGTATTCTCTGTGGCCTTTGCGTAAGATATTGTACTGAGGTTGAGAAAAAAAACGCCATTGGTTTTTATGACAGGGGATCCACCCGGGAGATAAAATTTATTCCTGAAATTGCTGCCAGGGAATGTAAGGATTGCAAAGCATGTTTTCCGCTCTGTCCCACATCGTATCTACAGGCTGTTTATCATTTGACCGAAGCAATTGGATTTCCTCCTTCTTCGCCATGCAGGGATCAGAAGGGTTAGGTACGGTCGCAATGGTATAATGGACTCCGAAATTTTGACCAGTTGCTTAGAACCGCTGCGGTCCTAAGCAACTATTCTCTTTTTCCTTGTTTTTTCTCGTTTTTTTATTGACATGAAAACAAACCTTCCTATATTATGCGTACATCACTTGTGTACCAGTGAACTTTGATAATGATGAGATTGAACCCTCCTAATATTTTTATCCTTTTGTTTCGAAATTCGCTGTCACTAATAATAATAATATTTGAAATATAATATGGAGATGTATTGCCCATGAATATAGCAACAATAGATTCGATATCTCAACAGATTTATAAAGAGTTACGAATGGATATTCTTACCGGAAAAATTACCGGTGGAACCCGACTGGCTGAATCCACTCTTGCCAAAGAAAAAAATGTAAGTAGAACCCCGGCCAGAGAAGCGCTTCAGCAGTTGGCCAAAGAGGAACTCCTCCATGCCATTCCCCGTGCCGGATATGTGGTTCAGGAGCTTTCTGAAAGAGATATCATGGACCTGTTTGAAACACGACTATCAATTGAGATAGTGGCAGGGAAGACGGCCTTAGAGAATATTTCCGATGCAGAAATTGTGCAGTTGAAAAACAACCTGGTTAAGACCAAAGCAACTATTGAGAGCGAATCTTTGGAGAGTATGATTGATCTGGATACCGAGTTTCATGACATAATATACAAAGCGACCCGGAGCAAATACCTTTACAGGATTTGTATGACATTGAGCGACTATACCTTGAAATTCAGGCAGTCTGTGATCATTCTTCCAGAAGTTGCAAAACGTGCTGAAAAGGATCACATAGTGATTTATAATGCTTTTAAATCGAGGGATTCAAACAAAATAGAAGCGGCTATTAAGTCACACCTTGGGGTCGTTATAACAGATATTTTGGCTTATCTTGCAAAACTAAGACATGACTCCTTTTGATTGTTCAGCACCCCAATTTACCAACAATTTTTAGTTGACAAATGAAAATCGCATATACTTAAATTATGTGCATTTCAATGAAACGGAGAGGTTTCTAAGGGCATGGATAGGAAACACAATTCAGTGGCAGAGAGAATTCATTATGAAATACGCATGGATATTCTTAGCGGAAAGTTTGTCGGGGGAAGCCGATTGGCTGAATCCACTCTTGCAAAAGAAAAAAGGGTGAGTCGAACCTGGGTTAGAGAAGCACTTCGCCAACTTGTCAAGGAGGATCTCCTCTATACCATCCCCAGGTCTGGGTACGTGGTTAAGGAACTTTCTGAACAGGATATTATTGACCTTTTTAAAACCAGGGAGTCCATAGAGTTGGTGGCAGGACAGATCGCAATGAAAAATATTTCCGATGCAGAATTCAAACTTTTGGAAAATAATCTTAACAAAACTAAAGCGGCAATCAAAGCGGGAGCTATGGAGAATATGATTGAACTGGATATAGATTTTCACACTATTATTTACAAAGCGACTCGGAGCAAATACCTCTATCGAATCTGTATGACGCTAAGTGACTATACCAGAAGATCTGTTATCATTGTTCCTAAAGTTGCAAAACACACAAGGAGAGATCATTGTGGGATCTATGATGCCTTTAAATCAAAGGATCCTGCAACCGTTAAAGAGGCGATCCGAATTCATCTTAAGGTTGTTAAAGAGGATATCCTTGAACATCTTATAAAAATAAAGAACGAAACTTTTTTTGACCGTATGAGGTAGGCTGGTAGATTTTAAGTTCGTCAGTTAGCCGAGGGGAATCGCACCCCTCGGCACCCACAGAGCCTTTCATGATAGTCTCTCGTCACACGATTTTTTTCGATCTCGTCATATTAAATACCGATTTTGTCCAAGGCCAATGTACGAAGAAACTAGCTAATTTTATAGAAATATTTATCGTTAGAACCCTCTCTTTTACGAGGTCTGCACGTTACTATCCTGCGTCATTTTATCTTCTTTAAATCGTATCTATTAAGTAAAAATTATTCAAGTGAATTTTTCTCTTGACAAATGAAATTATTCATTGTTTATTAGATGCACATCAGATGTATAGCACAGAAAGCGTGCAATTTTTGCTTAATAGTTAAAGCAACCCCTTTGAAGCATGCCTGAAAATGGGTTGCACTTGCAAAAACATACATTGATCCAAAAACATCTACAAAGGAGAAATACATTGGAACTCAATAAAATTGATCATATCTGTATCGCCGTAAAAAATCTTGAAGAGGCACGAAAAGTATGGGAACCGGTCTTTGGAAAATCAGAACCGGATGATGCATATATTGACGAGCCTGAAAAAATTAAAGTGGCCCGCTATATGGTCGGTGAAGTTGGCTTTGAACTCATGGAATCCACAACTCCGGACGGCGATGTGGCAAAGTTTATTGAAAAACGGGGGGAAGGTGTCATGCTTATCAGTTTTAATGTTGATAACACCCGGCAATCCATGGCGGAGCTCAAAGAAAAAGGCTATCCGTTTATTGGTGGGGCAAGGCCGTTTCGTGATTGCGAGTTTTCTTTTATTCATCCTAAAAAAATGAACGGTGTATTGCTCGAACTTATTGATTATAAATGGAATGAACTTAAAAAATAGCTGTGTGAAAAGCAGTGACGAGGAGATGAGATGTTTGAAATGCGATTTCATGGACGGGGCGGTCAGGGGGCTGTTATGGCATCCAAGGTTCTGGCAAAGGCGCTGGCCGAAGAAGGTCATGTTGTTAAGGCCATTCCTTCATTCGGATTTGAACGACGTGGCGCTCCGGTAGCAGCCTTTCTTCGGTTCAGTGATAAACAAATCAGACAGGTGACAAATATTTATAAACCCGATTGTATTATCTGCCTCGATCCCACCCTTTCCAAATCCGTGGATATTTTTAAAGGCATTAATGATAATGCTGTTTATATCCAGGCAACAAAGAAGGATATCTCCCAAATTCCCTTTCCAGACACCGTCTCAAAGGTGGGAGTGTGTGATGCTTTCGGGCTTGCCATGGAGATTATCGGAAGACCCATTACAAACACGATAATGCTGGGTGTGTTTGCCAGGACCACAGGGCTTGTGTCCATTGAAGCCATCAATACGGCTATGGAATCCGTGGCGTTCAGGGATGCCGCCCTGGATAAAAATATTAAGGCTGTAAGGTTAGGTTATGAGAAAACTATAGTTTTGGAATCTAAAGGAAAGGAATATTAAATGATCAAGCAATCCATCCCCCCTTTTGACAGCTCAACAATTCCCAATGATTTATGCCCCATTGCAACGGAATTTGCCTTTCTTAAAACTGGAGACTGGAGAGCCATGCGCCCCGTTCTCCTTCGCAAAAATTGTGTAAAGTGCGGCACCTGCTGGCTCTATTGCCCCACCCAGTGCATTACTGAACAGGCAACATGGTTTGAAGCAAATTATGATATTTGCAAGGGATGCGGAATCTGTGCCGAGGAGTGCCCACATAATGCAATTAAAATGGAAGAGGAAACTGAAGAATGATTGAAAAAAAAATTGTTTGTGACGGGAATGAGGCTGCAGCATGGGGGGTCGCCAAAGCCAAACCGGATATGGTTGCCGTATACCCTATAACCCCGCAATCCTCCCTGGCTGAGTATATAGCCCAGTTTGTGGCAGATGGCGTGATTGATGCGGATTTGATGGATGTAGAAGGAGAACACAGTGTGTTATCTGTTCTACAGGGAGCTTGTCTTGCAGGAGCCAGAACCTATACGGCAACCTGTGGTCAAGGGCTTGCCTTTATGTTTGAGCCCTATTTTAGAACCCCGCCTTTAAGACTTCCCATTGTGATGTCCATTGTAACACGGGATGGGATTACGCCTCAGTGCGTGTGGGGAGGCCAGCAGGATGCCATGACAGTAAAAGAAGTGGGCTGGATTCAAATGTATTGCGAAACCAACCAGGAAATCCTGGATACAATGATTCTGGCCTACAAAATTGCTGAGGATCGCGATGTAATGATACCGGTGAACGTTTGCCATGATGGTAATTACCAATCCTACGGGGTAGAGCAGATTGTACTGCCGGATCAGGATATGGTGGATGGGTTCCTTGGCGAAAAAAATGTAAACTGGCATGTTGCCCTTGATCCTGAAAAACCCATGGGGGTGGATCCCCTTACAGGTGGAGCCGAAGGGGTGGGGCCGGCCCGTTTTGTTCGGTATAGAAAAGGCTCCTGCCAGGGAATGCAAAATGCCCTTGAAGTCATCACCAGGGTTCATGAAGACTGGGGCAAAATTACAGGAAGATCCTATTCTCCTTTGGTGGAGGAGTATCGGTTGGACGATGCGGATTATGCCATTGTCACCATTGGTGGAATGACCGGCGCTGGTAAGGATGCGGTTGATGAGATGCGGCTTGCCGGAGAAAAAGTGGGTCTTATCAAAATCAAAACTTTTCGTCCTTTCCCCCAACAAGCTTTACTAAAAGCTGTTTCCAAGGTGAAAGCTGTTGGCGTTGTGGACAGGGCTGTTAATTTTGGATGGAATAGTGGCCCCGTTTATCAGGAGCTTCTCGGCGTTCTTTATCAAATGGAAAAAAGAATTCCAGCCATCAGTTTTATCGGGGGGCTTGCCGGGGCAGATCTCACCATCGACAATTTTAAAGATACCATTAAGACAACGAAAAAGGCGTTAAACGGTGATTTGCCGGAATCAACAATATGGATAAATGAATAGGGGCTTATCATGTATACCAACTACCTTATTATCGGCGCAAGCCATGCTGGGCTTTCCGCCCTTGAAGCCATCAGGCGAATCGACAGAGATGCTGACCTGACAGTGGTGACAACACAAAAAAAACAATTATATTCTCCCACGGCATTACCCTATGTGATTTCAGGTAAAACAGAGCCTGAAAAGACGGATTTAAGGCCGCCCGATTATTTCAAAGACCAGAATATCAATTTCATAAAAGATGCATCTGCCACGCAGATAGATACCCAAAATTCCCGGGTAACCTTAAACGGCAGCCTTACCATTGAGTATAAAAAGCTACTTATTGCAACCGGTGCCACAGCGTTGGTTCCTCCTATTTACGGAATAGAAGATGTTGAATTCACCACGATTCGTACCATGGATGATGCAAAGAAAATCAAAAAAAATATGTCCCATGCAAAGTCTGCCCTTATCATCGGAGCAGGATTCATCGGTATGCATGCTGCTGAAAGTTTTGCAGAAGCAGGCATTAAGGTAACTGTAATAGAGGCCGTCGATCAAATTATGCCCGCAAGTTTTGACACCGAAGCATCGGATCTTATCAGAAAGGTTTTTGATGAAAAAGGTATTACCATGCTCACGGGTAAACCGGTATCAAAGGCCTTTAAACGTGACGGTAAAACAATTCTTGTCATTAAGGATGGAGCAGAGGTGGAAGGCGATATGCTGGTCATTGCGGCCGGAATTGCGCCAAATACCGATTTTCTTGAAGGCTCAAAAATTGATTGTGATCCGGGAATCGTTGTGGATAAAAGGATGCGCACTACAGTTTCAAATGTATGGGCGGCTGGTGATGTTGCATCTGTTTCCGGATTTTTTTCTGAAAAGAAAACCCTGGCTGGAACCATTCCCTGTGCAACAGAACAGGGAAATATTGCAGGTATGGATATGGTGGAAGATTCTTATGTCATGGATTATCCGGGAAATCTGGATATGAACACCTTTGGCTTTTTTGGAAATTTCGCATTTTCCCTGGGAAATGTGGCGGATATCTCCATTGACGACGGTTTTGAGATTAAAACACAAAAGGATCCGGAAAAAAACAGTTTTTGTAAATTGATTTTTCGCGACGATGTCTTGACAGGTGTTTCAGCTATAAATATGAGGCTTGATCCCGGAATATTAAAGGCATTGGTTCTACGCAAAACAGATCTTTCCGCCAGAAAAGATGAATTCATAGAAGCGCCCCTGGAAATCGGAAGGCAAGTGATGAGGGAATTGTTTTAAACAGGTTTACTAAAAGGAGATACGGTTTTGGGGAATAGTTACTCTACCATTGCTTTTTATCCGGACAAATGTGACGGATGTGATGACTGTGTGAAGGCCTGCGCTTTACTCTTTGATGAAGAGGGCGCCATTGAAAATTCGCGTATTCAAATTGCAAAAGATAAAAACGATAAATTCGGACTGGCCCTGTGTCGCCAGTGCGGCGAGCCTGAATGTGTTCAAAACTGTCCCTTGGGAGCACTGTCAAAAGATCCTGAAACAGGCATCGTTTCAAAGGATGACACCTGTATCGGCTGTAAAATATGTACCCTTAGCTGTGCCTATGCAGGTATCACGACCAACCCCATTACAGAGAAGGTGATGAAGTGTGAACTTTGTGATCAAGACCCAGTCTGCGTAAAGGCATGTGAAAAATCGGCTCTGGTGTTTCTTGATAACACAAAGATCTATAACGATGTGGGAGATAAGGAAGATCTTGTTTCTCCTGGTATTTCAGCCTGCCTCGGGTGTAACACAGAACTACTTTTCAGGCATTCTTTAAGGAAAATCGGTTCAAATACCATCCTTGCCATTCCGCCGGGATGTACTGCAGGGGTCGGGGCAGTTGGTGTTAACGGGGTTACAGCCACAAAGGTGCCCTCCTTTCACCCCTTGCTTACCAATACAGCCTCCATGCTGGCAGGGATAAAAAGATATTATGAACGGATAGGCCGGGATATCACCATGATGGCCTTTGCCGGAGATGGCGGCACTGCAGATGTCGGTTTTCAGTCCCTGTCAGGTGCTGCTGAACGTGGGGAACGGATGATTTATATCTGTATTGATAACGAAGGGTATATGAACACCGGAGTTCAAAGGTCAAGTACAACCCCCTATGGAGCATGGACATCCACGACACCGGTTGGGGCCGCCTTAAAAGGTAAAACCCGGGATGCCAAATACCTTCCCCTCATTATGCTGATGCACAACTGTGAGTATGTTGCCACGGCTTCCACGGCTTTCATGGATGACTATTTTGAGAAGCTGGAAAAGGCCCACGAGGCATCTAAAAAAGGAATGGCATATCTGCATGTATTTTCTCCTTGCCCCACGGGTTGGCGTTTCCCGCCGGAAAAACTCATTGAGGTCGGCAGAAGAGCAGTAAGGTCAAATCTTATGCCGCTATGGGAATATACAGATGAAACAAAAAAGTTTGAGTTTACCCACCCAGTGGATGATCCCATTTCAATAAAAGACTACCTTTTTCTTATTGGTAAATACAGGCATCTTGATGATGCCCAGCTTGAGTATATTCAAGAGATTAGAGACAGAAGGATTGAGATATTGAAGAACATGGCAAAATCATAGACAAAAGGAGATGGAGTATGCCTGCAACTGTTGTACAAAATTCTGTAAAATCCGGGAAATGGATTAATTCGACCTGTAAAATGTGTCTTCACTCATGTAGCACAAGGGTTCATGTGACTGATGAAGGTGTGGTAAACAAGGTTGAGGGTAATCCTACCAACCCCAGCAATGAAGGAGGTCTTTGCCCAAAAGGTAATTCCTCTCTCATGAGGCTTTATGACCCCCAGCGCATCAAAACGCCCATGAAGCGAACCAATCCGAGAAAAGGGCCGGATGATGATCCGGGCTGGGTTCCCATTTCATGGGATGAAGCCCTGGATACCGTGGGAAAAGAGCTGAAAAAAACCTTTGATGATGATCCCCGAAAACTGTTGCCTGCCATTAATGATTTCCATAAACTTTATTTATGGGCATGGCCGGCAGCTTTTGGTGGAAATGCAAATTACTTCAGTGTTGTTGGAACCCAGTGCGGTGGCGGGTATCATCCCATGAATGGGTTTATCCACTCCTCCTTTGCTGCCGGAAATGACACGGAGCATTGCAATTATTGGATAAATAATGGTGGTGGAGACGGTTTTTCCTCCCATCTCCATATGGCTGGTGCGGCCCGTCATATGGCAAGAGCCCGGGTCGATCGTGGTATGAAACTTGTCACCGTGGAACCAAGGCTTTCCATATCAGCAGCTAAATCCGACGAATGGGTTCCCATCAGGCCTGCAACAGACCGGCATTTTGCCCTGGGTCTGTGCCATGTGATGATTGAAGAAAATCTTTACGATGTCAAGTTTCTGAAAAAAGACACCAATGCGGTTTATCTTGTGGGGCCGGATGGTTTTTTTGTCCGAAATAAAGATAAAAAAATGTATGTCTGGGATTCGGTTGATAATAAGGCGAAACTCTGGGATGACAAGACCATTAAAGATTTCGCCCTTGAAGGAGAATATGAGGTTGAGGGTGTCAAGGTATCTCCCGCCTTCCAGCTCTTTAAAACGAACATAAGCAAGTGCACCCCTGAGCTGATTTCCGAAATTACCACGGTTCCGGCAGAAACCATCCAGCGCATTGCAAGAGATTTTGCCAAGGCCGCAAGTATAGGGTCCACCATTACTATAGACGGAAAAGAACTGCCCTTCAGACCCGCTGCCTACAATTACTACAGGGGTGCCCAGGGCCATAAAACTGGCACCCAAACGAATCATGCCTTTAAACTGGTGAATTTTCTTGTTGGCTGCATTGACGCACCCGGGGGGCACGTCGGGTTTACCCTGGATGATTTCATGATTGACCGAGGTCACATATGGGAAGGCGAAAGCGGACAAATTAAAACAACCCCCCATCAGCTTCACCCTGAAGTCCCCTACGCCTATCCGCCGAACACCGCCCATTTAATGGATTATTTCCCCCTTGGCGTTGATCCCGGACACCTCATCACCCAAACCTATTTTGAGCCGGAGAAATGGGGAATGGACTATAAACCGGATACCATGCTTATCTGTCATTCCAATCCATTGTGGAACCTGAACGGGCCCCAGGATAAATATTTTGAAATTCTGCGCAATATGCGGTTTATTGTTGCCATAGATATTCTGCTCAACGAAACCACTGCCTGGGCGGATATTGTCCTGCCAACCCTTGATAACTTAGAGCGCTGGAACATGGTGATGATCGAACCCCCCATAACGGAAGGGCCGTGTCTTACACAGCCTGCCATTGAACCGCTTTGGGACTGCAAGAGTGAAGAAGAAATTTTCAATGAAATTTCCGAAAGAGTCGGCATCCTTGATAATTGGAATGAGGCTCAGAATTTTGCAAATATGTTTTTTGAAAAACCTGAACTCATGCTTAAACCCGGGATAAAGTATTCGGACAAGGAAATTGCCGAAAGAAAAGGCAAGATGTGGGACAATAAGGATCTTAATTGGTTTAAGGAAAAAGGCCATGCCAGTACCATGAGAAGGCCGGATAAATTTTACCGCCCATGGGAAGGCCAGAGAATTCATTTTTACATTGAAGATATTCTTACCAGAAAGGTGGAGCTCCAGGAAAATATGAAAAAATCCAAGGTGCCTTTCTATGATATCTGGGAATGGGACGACTACCAGGCGATTCCAACGGCGGTTTTAGACCCGGTTCACAAGGAACCGGATGAGTTTGACATGTATGCCATCACATTCAAGGATGTGGAGGTAAACTTTGGCGAAAACCTTAGTATCCCCTGGATTGCCGATATTGTACACAAGAATCCTGTTCACATGGGGATTCTTATCAACACCGTTGCCGCAAAAAAACGGGGTATAGAAAATGGGGATCTTATTAAATTAACCTCCAATTATGGCACCATTATGGGTCTTGCCAGAGTCACAGAAGGCATGCACATTGAAACAGTTGGTGTCTCCAATGCATTGTCGCGCTGGACAGGTTATCATGCCGTGGTAAAAGCCGGTGGGGGACATTATAACAGGCTTCTTCCTGCAAACCTGAAAAATACCTGCGGATGCAGCGGGCAAATGGAAACAGCTGCCAAGGTAAGGGTAGAGCTTTTCAGAAAAAATCCCAATGATGAAGAAATCGTTAAAAGTGAACTTTCAAAATATCGCTATGCTAAATAAGGGAGGTCGCATATGACTGTAAAATACGGAATGGTATTGGATTTAAAACGGTGCATTGGGTGTAATGCCTGCACGGTTGCATGTAAAGCGGAAAACAGTGTTCCAAATGGAATCGCCTGGACGGAAACCCTGAGTGAGGAAATCGGAACATATCCCAATGTCACCAGGGTCTATGTCCCCACTATTTGTAACCACTGCGAAGATGCTCCCTGCGCAAGGGTGTGTCCTACCACAGCCACCTATATAACGGATGAAGGAATCGTGCTGGTGGATGATGACAAATGTATCGGATGCGGCGCTTGTATCGTGGCTTGCCCCTATAAAAAAAGGGCGAAACTCAAAGCGGAAACGTTTGAAGCCGGGCTCCATAAAAGCGGAGATCTGACACCTTTTGAAACCCAGGGATACCCGCGATTTACCATTGGAACCGCTGTAAAGTGTACATTTTGCCATGAGAGGGTTGGCCAAGGGCTTCTTCCTGCATGCTCCACCACATGCCCCACAGAGGCCCGGGTTTTTGGAGATCTTAACGACCCAAACAGTGAACCTCGCAAGCTGATCCAGGCAAGAAAAGGGTATCAGGCTCTGGCCGAACTGAATACTAAACCAAAAGTTTTTTATGTTGATTAACATGAAAACGAACAGGAGGGAATTATGCCTTTAAGAACGTATGATATTGTGGGTGATGAATATAGAGTCGGGTATAGAAAGCAGGATGCATGGGGCTGGAAAATCGCTTTGGCATTTTTCTTTGGCGATGTGGGAGCCGGTACATTTTTTGTCTCGGCATTTTATAATTACATGCCCGGTATGATTTTTGGTTGGATTCTGACTACTTTTTTCAAACCAGCGGCTCTTTTCATGCATCTTGGACAACCCTTAAGATTTTGGCGGGCTATCATGAATGTGCGAACCGCATGGATAAGCCGCGGTATTGTGGGGGCGATCCTGTTCACTGGGTTTGGCTTTTTGCATATGGTAAATCTGAAATGGGCAATATTTGGCCCTGCCTTGGGAGGTATTGTATTCTTCCTGGCAATGACCGGTACTTTTATTGTGATGATTTATTTGGGGTATGTTCTGTCCCATTCTCCATCCCTTCCTTTGTGGAACACCGGTTTAATGCCGGTAATAAGCCTTGTTTATGGGCTTATGGGTGGCGTAACGATAACGCTTCTTTTTGGCGTCAACTCCTTTTTGGCTGCAGATCCCGCTGCTTTACATCTCTTGAAAACAGCAGAATTAGTCCTCATTGCGATTACTTTAATATCGATTTTAAGTATGCTCCATGGCACGGCTTACAATAGTAGCACGGGTATGGCAACTGTTCGGCAATTGCTTTTTGGCGAACATCAAAAATGGTTTCTGGGATATGTTGTGCTTGTGGGAATTATCGCAGCTGGGCTTTTGGCCTTAACCGGTTCCACGGCTGTCTTTGTACTGCTTCTTGTGGCTATCGCGGAACTGATAGGAGATTTTGGTCTTAAGATGGTATTGTTTAAATCGGCTCTCTATTCTCCGCCATTAAGTCATTCCACTGTTTGATTGAATATTGTTAATTTAAAAAAAACTGCATAGAAGGGCTCTTCTATAACCTTTGGGAGAGCCCTCCATTCAAATGTTTTAGAGGGAATAAATGATGACTCAAAAAGATTTTGAAACCCTTTTAGCTGAATCAGCAGAAATACACGGTCATTTATGTCCCGGCCAGGTGATCGGTGTCCGTATGGCCATGTTAGGGTGTCGCCTGATCGGGTTGGATGATCCCCAAAGCCGTACTCAAATAAAAAAGCTCATTGTGTATCTTGAAATGGACCGGTGTGCAGGGGACGCCGTGGCCCATGTCACAGGCGTAAAATTGGGCAGGCGGAGCTTGAAATTTATGAATTACGGGATTATGGCCGCTACATTCCTTAATCTTGAAACTCAAAGGGCATTCCGGATTGTCTCCACTGAAGACGCAAGAGATCTTGCACAGGTTTACGCTCCGGAAATTGAAGGAAAAGCAGCCCAGCAGCTGGCGGCATACAAGCTCATGCCCGATTCTGTTTTGTTCAGGGTACAGGCGGTAAGGGCAAAGCTTAACGATTATGATATGCCAGGCCCGACCCGCAGCAAAATCATATGCAGCCGGTGCGGCCAGGTGGTCCGTGATCATCGAGAGGTGATGATTGACAATGTACCTGTCTGTCGGCCCTGCACCAAGGATGTTTATTTTTCAGACGCCTATGAAATATCTTTGGGGCATATGAATTGCGAACCAAAATTAACATTGCCGATTCAAACAGCTGTATGATGGAAATAATAATTTTTATGATGATAAAGGAGAAATTGCATGCTGACAAAAGTGCCTGTTCATGAAGCAGTCGGCTCCCAACTGGCCCATGATATTACTGAAATCAGACCGGGTGAATTTAAGGGGCCTGCATTTAGAAAAGGTCATACCGTTTGTGATGGAGATATCTGTCATCTTCAAAAACTGGGTAAAAATCATCTCTACCTGTTGGAGATGGAAGAGGATGAGATCCATGAAAACCAGGCAGTGGAGCTTCTGGCAAAAGGTCTGGCGGGTGTTGGGATAAAATGGGAGAATACCCCAAAAGAAGGAAAGATTACCTTCCATGCCGAATTTGACGGTATTCTTTGTGTCGATATTGCATCTTTGGCTGCATTCAACCTGGTTGAAGAAGTGATGTGCGCCACCCAGCATAATCATGGTCTTGTCAAAAAAGGGGATCTGGTGGCTGCCACCCGGGCAATTCCTTTGGTTATGAAAAGACCCGCTATTGAACGTGCTGCCCAGATTGGTGCCGGTATAGGGAATGGTCTTATCCGTGTTAAACCGTTAAAAAATCTTAAGACAGGACTGATTATTACAGGCAGCGAGGTGTATGACGGCCTGATTGAAGATAAGTTTGCTCCAATTTTGTCAAAGAAAATCAAAGATCTTGGTTCCTTTATATCCAGTGTGGAATATGTGCCCGACGATTCCGACCTGATCAAAAAAACTATTTTAAAATGCCTGGAGTCAGAGTGTGGCCTCATTATATTAAGCGGTGGTATGAGTGTGGACCCCGATGACGTGACAAGAATGGGTATCCGCCAGGCGGGTGCAACAGAGGTGCATTACGGGACTGCAGTACTGCCGGGGGCAATGTTCCTTGTGGGATATATCAATGATATACCGCTTTTGGGTGTCCCAGGCTGTGGGCTGTACCACAGGATTACAGCCTTAGACCTGATACTGCCAAGAATAATGGCAGGTGAACATATCGGTAAAAAAGAGTTGGCATTTTTAGGTCATGGCGGACTTTGTCTGAATTGCAAGGAATGCAGATTTCCGCTTTGTGGCTTTGGAAAAGGCGTTTAATCCCGAAGAGGTGGGCCAGTGACAGGTTATAAAAAGCGTACAATCGATATATTTTCAGGCGGAGAACAGGATCAAATCAGTTTGGGTTTGATCCAGGAAACGCCCCTTTCAATTCGTGTGCAGGGTAAGGCTTATACCATGGTTATGCGAACGCCCGGTGAAGAACTTGCCCATGTTGCCGGGTTTTGTCTGGCCGAGGGAATTGTTGGTTCTTTTGAGGATTTTGAAACCCTTGGATACTGCGATGAAGATGTAAATGTTGTTACAGCTACCTTGAAGCCTGAAAGGGTCAAAAAAATACCGGATATTTTGAATCGAAAGGGATTTATCAGCCAGACCAGCTGTGGTATCTGCGGCAAAGAATTGATCGATGATATTAAACAGAATATAACATCGGTACCAAAAGAGATGAAACTGGATATAAACGTTGCCGCCCAATGTCTTAACAGACTTTCAGACTGCCAGACCCGCCGCCATTGTTCCCATACCGCCGCAATTTTTACTCCAGACGGAAGGCTGTTGTCCGTGGGAGAGGATGTCGGACGACATAATGCCCTGGATAAATCAATCGGAACCCTTTTGATAAACGAAACTCTTAATCGGGCGGGTATTGTGGTTATGTCATCTCGAATCAGCTATGAGCTGGTTCAAAAGGCAGCACGTGCTAAAATTTTAGCCATATTTTCAGTTTCAGGGCCGACAGCCCTTGCCGTTGAGCTGGCTGACAGTTTGGACATGGCCATTGTTTGCCGGAACAAAAAAGAAAGTTTGTTTGTTTTTTGCGGTGGACACAGGTTTGCGTCCAGGCAAAAGGAGAAAGAACAAATAAAATGACACCGGTTCACATTATTGGCCATCCGGGCAGCGGAAAAACAACCCTGGTCTCAGCACTAATTGAGACGCTGGTTAAAAAAAATATACGCGTGGGTACGTTAAAACACAGTGCCCATCCACATGAACTGGACAAACCTGGAAAAGATTCCCATATACACAGAACAGCCGGAGCCTATCCTGTGAGTATGGTTAATGCATCAATGGCAGCTATTTATTTACCCAGAAACAATCAAACTGATCCAGGGAAAATTCTTGATACATATTACATCAACACGGAAATTGTGTTGATTGAAGGCTGGATATCCGGCCCCTATCATAAAGTGGAAGTATGGCGAACCCATAAAGAACGAAAACCTTTGTTTCACAGTATAAACAATGTGGTTGGTGTGATTTGTGATGACACATTGGATGATTCCGACCGAATTATAGCACAGGAAAAGAAAATTCACCTGTTAAAACGGTTTGATTTAAATCCAATTGTTGATTTGATCATGGGCCTAACCATCGATTGATTGAATGAGACTTAATTTGCCAAAGGACCATTCCGGCTTATCAGGTCAGTGCGCCGGTCAGTACGCAGGGGATTTATGTCTCAGCAGTTTTATTGGTTATGAGGTTGGGTAATGACTCTATCCTCAAACCTTAATGTATTATAAAAAAACAGTTAGAAGGAGAGAATTATGTCAAATGAAAATGGTTTAGCAGAGCTTCTTTTTTCCGGTAAATTTGAATTTGTCGATTTGGGACAACCCCTTAATGAGGATACCCTTCTTCTTCAGTTGCCAGAGCCCTTTGCCCAAACACCGGGATTTACAAAGAAAAAAATATCAAAATACGATGATAACGGCCCTGCCTGGTACTGGAATTCTTTCACCTGCGGTGAGCATGTGGGAACACATTTTGATGCACCCACCCATTGGGTAACGGGTCAGGATGGAGCAAATGTTGATAAGCTTCCCGCTTCCGATTTTATCGGAGAAGCCATTGTAATAGACATGACCGCTGAATGTGAAAAGAATGCCGACCGGCTTCTTGAAGTGGAAGATATCTTAAATTTTGAAAAAGAGCATGGTAAAATTCCGCCTCATTCCTGGTTCGTCATGCAGACCGGCTGGGCCAAATATGCCCAGGATGCGGAAAAATTCTTCAATGTTGGTGAAGATGGTATGCCTCACACACCCGGACCCAGCGTTGAAGCGGTTACATTCCTGGTCAAAGAGCGCGATGTATTGGGATTTTGCTGTGAAACAGTGGGAACGGATGCAGGAATTGCTGGCACATTTGAACCCATGTTCCCCTGTCATAATATTATGCACGGCAATGGGAAATTAGGAATTACCCAGCTGAACAACCTGGACAAACTGCCGCCCCGGGGTGCCATCATCATTGCATTGCCGCTTAAAATAACAGATGGGAGCGGCAGTCCCGTTCGGCCTATGGCCATTGTTCCCAAATGATCTGACCCGTAACTATCTATACTCTAACGCTTGAAAATGGAACCGGTATAATTAAAAGTTCCCATCAAAAATGCCGGTTCCATTAATCCTATCCGATTCTGTCGTTAATATTGTTTTAAGCACCGATGAACCAAATTTTTTTTGAACGATCAATTCACAGATAAAACACGAATTGAATACCTGTCCACAGGCAGGCTAATTTTGCATAATATTTAACAGGAGGCAAATGATGACCAGCAGGATTTTACCACAGTTTGAATTATTCATGCCGGAAAGTATTTCCCAGGTAGTGGAGCACCTTAAACTCTACGGCAAAAAAGCAGCTGTCATGGCGGGTGGAACTGACTTGATGGTTCGCATGAAATCAGGTCTTTTTGTTGAATATGTTGTCAGTCTTCAAAATGTGAAGGGACTTAACTATGTTGATTATGATGAAACCAAGGGCTTGAGTATAGGCGCCATGGCAACACTGAATCAAGTACTTGCTTCCCGGAATGTTCAAGATAATTATCCTGCACTTGTTCAATCTGCCTATGAAAACGGAACAGAACAAACACGTAATGTTGCCACTGTTGTTGGAAATATTTTAAATGCCTCCCCTGCAGGGGATTGCGCCTGTGCCATCCTGGCTTTGGGGGGGTATGTCACCCTACAAGGTCCCAATGGCATCCGGCAGGTAGATATAGACGATTTCTGGATCAACTATCGTGAAACAGAAAGAAAAACCGACGAAATTGCCCTGGAAGTTGTTATTCCTCCCGCAAGAGGCTGTGTGTCTTCTTTTACGGCCTTGACCCGAACCCGGAAAGATCTTGCAAAAATCAATGCGGCTGTAGCCATGTCGATGAAGGGACGCTTTTGTTCTAAGGTTCGTTTGGCGTTAGGAGCAGTCGCTCCTACCCATATCCGCCTTAAAAAATGTGAAGCATTGCTGGAGGGAAACGAAATTACCGATGAACTCATTGAAAAAATCGTTGAGCTTGTACCAACAGAAATAAATCCCATTAATGATGTTCGTTCTTCTGCTGAATACAGAAAGAGTGTTTCCGGTGTTCTAATAAAAAAAGTCATCAAAAAAGCTTTGGGCTAAACCATAGAAAAAGGGACCTATGAAATGAAAACATGCGACATCACGCTTTTTGTAAACAAAGAAAATCACAGCATGACGATACCAGTAAACAGAACGCTTCTCCAGGTGCTCAGGGATGACTTAGGACTTATGGGAACAAAATATGGATGTGGAACAGGAGAATGCGGATCCTGCACCGTCTTGATGGATGATAAACCTATTTTAGCCTGCCTGACACTGGCTGCACTGACAAGTAGGAAAAGCCTTACAACAATAGAAGGTCTTGAGGAAGACGGCGTCCTGCATCCTGTTCAGGAAGCTTTTATTGAAAAAAATGCTGTTCAATGTGGATTCTGCACACCTGGAATGATTCTAAAATCTACTGCGCTTCTGGCAAAAAATTCAAACCCCACAGAGGCTGAAATTAAAGGCCATCTGGAAGGAAATATTTGTCGTTGCACAGGATATGTAAAAATCATTGATGCCGTTCAATACGCCAGCAAACAAATGAATAGGTAAAAGGAGAATTTCCCATGGCTTCTATTATAGGTAAGCGAATACCAAAAATTGACTCAAAAGCAAAAGTAACAGGTCGGGCGGTATATGCGGGGGATCTTAAATTCCCCGGAATGCTGTATGGAAAAATTGTTCGGTGCATGGGGTATGCCCATGCCAGAGTATTAAACCTTGATACGTCAGAAGCAAAAAAACTTCCCGGTGTTGTGAAAGTTCTGAGCCCCGAAGATGTGACACAAAAAAAATATTCCAATTGGGTGATTGATCTTTTTTACCCAAAAGGCTTTGCCGATCTTGTCGGTGATGTTGAAGATCAAAGCATATTTACAAAATATGTGAGACACCAGGGGGATGCCATTTGCGGAATAATCGCAAAAACCGAAGAAATTGCAGAAGCTGCAGCAAAGCTTATTAAAGTGGAATACGAAGCGCTTCCTGTTTATCACACTGCAGCACAGGCCCGAAAAGAGGATGCGGTTCAGATTGATCCCGGCAAACCCGGAAACCTGGCTTTCCAACTGCCGGAACAGGTCTTCCCCGGCAATACCTATGGATGGGGGGATGCCGAGGCATTAATGAAAGAGGCAGATCTGGTTGTTGAAGATACCTTTTATGTTCCAAAGGTAAAGCAGTGCCAGATGGAAAATCATACCTATATCTCACTCTATGATGATGAAGGAAGAATGAACTGCTGGACATCCACTCAGATGCCCAAGCCCGTTCAAACGAAAATTTCAAATCTTTTTGAAATTCCCATGAGCAAGGTTAAAATTAACCAGACAACCATTGGGGGTGCCTTTGGCGTGAAGCTTGGCATGATCATGGAAGCGGAAGCTTGTGCCATGGCAATGAGCGTGCCGGGGAAGCATGTAAAGGTATCTGCTCTTAGGGAAGAAGACTGGGTCATGTCCGAAAGCCGTCACCCAGGAGAATATTCAATTAAGGTCGGGCTAAAAAAAGATGGTACGCCGGTTGCCTGCACTGCAAATTTTTTAACCAATGGAGGCGGGTATTACAGTCATTCCTCGGGGGCACCTGCTGTAGCCGGAACATGGATTATCGGAATGTATAAATTCCAGGCATGTAATTTTAAATGCCAGCGATATTATACCAACCAGATGAATTGCGGTGCATACAGGGGGTATGGAAACCCCCAGTCCAATTTCGTCCTTGAGCAGATTATTGATCGGGGGCTTAAAAAGCTGGATATTGATCCTGTGGAGTGGCGAAAAAAATGGCATAAAACCACCGGCGATGACGGGTGGATGCTTGGGATCCCCTATTCTTCCTGCGCCCTTGATGCCTGTCTGGACCAGGGGGCTGAAGCCTTTGGATGGTTGAAGAAAAAAGAGGAATACAAAGCACAAACCGGTACCAAAAGAAGGGGAATTGGTGTGGCTGTCATGAATCATACAAGTGGCGCCTTTCCGTTCTTACATGAGCACACCACTTGTACGGTCAAACTCAATGAAGATGCGTCAGCAGAAATCATTACCTCGGCATCAGACCTTGGAACAGGTGCCCACACGGCCTTACAGCAGATTGCTGCGGAAA
This sequence comes from Desulfobacteraceae bacterium, assembly GCA_022712835.1. The sequence goes on along the minus strand of JAFLJU010000196.1, from coordinate 3,454 downwards.
CTCTTGGGTTTGATATGGACAAGGTTCACATGAAGGTGGGAGATTCGGATGCCGCAGGATATGATATAGGCGCCCATGCCAGCCGGACGATCTATGTGTCAGGAACTGCTGTGTTAAAGGCGTGTAACGATGCTTTAGATCAAATCCTTGAAAAGGCTGCCATCAGCCTTGAGACAGATAAAGAGGCCCTTGAAATAATCGATCTTAAGGTCTGTGTTAAGAATGATCCCGATACCTTTATTTCCGTTGAGCAAATTTGCTATGAAGGGGTTAATGCCTTTATTGATGGCGCTACAGGCCAAAGAATCGGTGTTCCGGGGCAGATCCAGGGATATTCCAGTCATTATGCCGAACATAATTCCCCGCCCTTTGCCGCCTGTTTTGTTGAAGTTGAGGTGGATACAGAAACCGGTGAGGTAAAGGTTATTGAAGTTGTCAGTTCACACGATATCGGAAAGGCCATCCATCCGCCATCGGTTGAAGGGCAGTTGGAAGGCGGTGTGCAACAGGGGCTTGGAATGGCCCTGACAGAAGAGACATATTACAATGAAAATGGGCTGTGTGTGAATGGTAATTTTACCGATTATAAGATGTTCGGACCTTCAGATATGCCTGTCTGTAAATCCATACTGGTTGAGGAACCGGATCCCATCGGTCCCTATGGTGCAAAAAGCTGTGGTGAATCAGGACTGGTCGCTCCCACTGGAGCTGCCGGAAATGCAATTTATAATGCAATCGGCATCCAGTTTACAGGTGCTCCCATTACAGCTGAGAAGATTCTAAAAGCGATTAAAGAGTTTGGGCTTGATTCGGATACTATTCTTCCCTTTGGGTATGGGTGCAAAGATGGTGCTATTCCAAATTTGAAATAGAGAGGCTCAGGTAAAAAGAATTCATCAAGAGTATCCTAAGGGAGAACAAATGAATTGTGGATTAATACTTATTCGGGGTGGAGGCGATTTGGCTTCTGCCGTTGCCTGGAAACTTTACAGGTGCGGTTTCCGTGTGGTCATTTTAGAGATAAAACACCCTCTGGTGGTCAGAAGAACCGTTTCCTATGCCCAGGCGGTATTGGAAGGAGAAGCAAGTGTTGAAGGCGTAAAGGCGGTTCTTGTTAAAACTCCGGGTGAGATTATCCCAACCATATCCCGTGGTGATATTCCTGTTTTTATTGATCCTCAATCACGTGTCATTGAATACTTGAAACCCTATGCTGTTATTGATTCAACCATGGCAAAAAAAAACAGGGATATGTACATTCAAATGGCACCCCTTACCCTGGCCCTTGGCCCTGGATTTACTGCTAAAAAGGATGTCGATGCCGTCATCGAAACCAAACGGGGTCACTCCCTGGGCAGAATAATATACCAGGGCCAGGCCATACCCAACACAGGAATTCCGGACAGCGTTAATGGGTATGGTGAAGAGAGGGTTCTAAGGGCTCCCTGCCAAGGGCTGGTGGTACATAACCGGGAAATTGGAGAAATCGTAAAGAAAGGAACAACCATCTGTTCTGTGGACAAGGAACCTGTTAAAGCCCCTTTTGACGGAATGCTGCGGGGGTTGATCATGCAAGGTGCAATGGTTAAAAAAGGGTTGAAAATAGGGGATGTTGATCCAAGATGCCAGAAAAATTATTGTTACAGTTTCTCCGATAAGGCCAGAGCTGTTGCTGGTGGAGTTCTTGAAGCGGTTTTGCATAGTTTGAACTATAAAAATTAGTAAACTATAAAAGGAGAGAAGATGACAGATTCTCGTATTGAGTCACTCAAAGAGGCATTAAAAATGGAAGAGGACGGTAGTCTCTACTATAAGGAAGCGATGTCCAGAGTGGAAAGTAAATTGGCAAAAGATGTGTTTGAATTCCTTATGAAAGCAGAACTTGAACATATCAAAAAAATAAATCATCTGTACAAGTCTCTTTCAGAAACCGGGAAATGGCCGGACCTGGTTCTAACCCGCGAAAGCCTGGAAAGGCCTGATAATATTTTTGGGAAAGCAATGTCAGATATGGATGAAAAGATAAAAGGAAGCACAACAGATATTGAAGCACTTAGAACTTCTGCCAAGTTGGAAGATGACGGGATTAAGTACTACCAGTCAAGAGCCGACACAACAGAGGAACCTTTTGAAAAAAAGTTTTACCTCTTGATGGCCCAGGAGGAGAGAGAGCATTTTCTAAATATCCTGGACACAATTGAATATCTGGAAGATCCCCAGGGATATTTCAGCCAGCGTGAACGCGGAACAATGAGCTTTTAGCCGACGGTATCGGTATCTACAGCAATTTATTCAAATTATAAAAAGGATGCTCCATGGTAATCAATGTTAACACCCCACCCACATATCGGAGACCTGACTTGCAAAACAAACCCATCGAAGTGGAAGATGGCAAGACGGTACAGCAATTTATGAAGGATGTAAAACTTTCGGATTCTTCTGTCGCATATGTCCTTATTAATAAAAAGAAAGCAGATATGACTCAGACCTTGCAGCATGGAGATCAAATTTCATTTATTCCGATGATGGCGGGCGGCTGATTTATTGTTTTAAGAAAAATATTTTTTCATTTTTTTCGGAGAGGCCAAAGGTTGTAATAGAGAATCCCTCCCTTAAACAAAGGGAGGGATTCCCTATTTTGAAAAATGTAATAATAGTCTGGTAAAATAGCATCAATATGATGATCTAAATGATGGGTAGTGGTCCTATATTTTGATTGGCCAAATACTAAAATAACCATAGTGGGTCACTATGGTTATTATATAATTCATCCATTTAGGCTGTAGGTCAATTCGAAAGCTTATGAGTCATTTATTTTTCTGGAATTACTGCGGTGGTTTCTATTTCAATAAGACTTTGCGGCGCCAGAAGATCGGCAACAAATATCATACTCATAGCAGGAAAATTTTTCCCAAGAAGTTGTTTCCATGCCTTACCGATCTCTCTTCGAGCCTCAATATATTTTTTTTTGTTGGTGCAATAACAGGTCATCCGGCAGATGTGTTTGGCTTCTCCACCGGCTTTTGCTAATATGGTAAGCGTATTTTTCAGAGCCTGTTCAAATTGAGGGCCAACTTCTGTGGATTGAAAAACTTCATTCTCATCCCACCCAACCTGCCCTGCGATAAATAAAATTTTTCCGGGACTAACGAGAATACCATTGGCATAACCTGTTGTGGGTGCCCAGCCATCCGGTTGGATGATTTTTTTTCAATACTCATTTTGTGATCCTTTTCGATAACTTTACTGGTTTGTGGTCAATGTTTTCCTATCACCAATATTAAAACACAAGTTTTTATAAAATCCTTATTCAGGTTTGTTTTTCTTTTTGCGATCCGTCGAAATCAGCTCATGTAAATCACCGAAGGTCTTCGCAGGAAGACCCTGTTGTTTATCCTCCCTGTATACCATGGTGATGGCATCTGTGGGACAGACCGTGGCACAGACACCGCAC
>JAFLJU010000407.1 GCA_022712835.1 Desulfobacteraceae bacterium | reverse complement strand
TGTATCCACATCAATGGTAAGCTCGGTGCAGTCGGCGGTCAGTCCCGATCCCACCCGCCGGGACACCCGGGGAGCAAGATCCCTTCCCATGGCCGTGGCCCCGATCAGCAGGATAGAGGGGGTGTACGCTTTTATCAGGTGTTCCATCACACTTGCATGGGCAATGGTTCGATAGTCTTTTAACAGAGGGTCTTCCACCAGATAAATTGTTTGGGCCCCGTGCCTGGCCAGGGTGTCGCAAAGCCCTGATAAATCCTGACCTACCAGAATAGCAGACACGGTTTCGCCAAGTTCTTCGGCAAGTTCCCGGGCCTTGCCCAGCAGTTCCAACACCACATTGGCCAGCACCCCGTCTGTCTGCTCGGCAAATACCCATACGCCGGAGTGACCGGAAAAATCCGGCACCACTCTTGGGACAATATCAGAGGTGATGGCCTCTTTTTTACACGCATCCACACAGGCGCCGCAGGAGGTGCACCGGTCCGTGACCCTTGCCACCCCGTCCATAAGTTCAATGCCGTCATAGGGACAGACCCGCTGGCAGCGCTTGCACCCGTCACAATTATTTGGGTCGATCCAGATGGTCATGCTTGCCTCCCCTGGAACTTGCCGGAAATGGTGGTGTCACTTTTTTTCAGCCGGGCAAATAATTGGGTCACCACCCCCTCTTTGCTGCCCTCAAGAATTTCGTTCTGGCGCTTGAAATTGGGGGTAAAGGTTTTGATCACATGGGTGTTGGACCCTTCCAGCCCCACTTCACAGGTGTTGACCCCGATATCCGCCGCATTCCATACAAGAATGTTCGCCTTGTCCGAGCAAGAGGTGATCAGCCGTTCCATGTGGGCATACCGCGGCCGGTTCAGCTCTTTTATTACCGTGACAAGGGCGGGCAATTGACAGGCCAGGCGTTCCACTCCGTTTTCCAGCCGGCGCTTGACAATGATTTCTCCGGGTTTGCCCGATTTTCCGGGTTTACCTGATTCTTTTGGTTCGCCTGGTTCCTTTGGGGTCACCTGTTCAATTTCCTTGACATAGGTGGCCTGGGCAATCCCCAACCAGTCCGCCACCTGGGGACCAATCTGGGCGGTATCTCCGTCAATGGCCTGGTGGCCGCAGAGGATCAGGTCATATTCTCCGATTTTCTCAATGGCTCGGCTCAATGTCAGGGAGGTGGCCCAGGTGTCTGCCCCGGCAAAGGCCATGTCACAGAGTAAAATTGCCTTGTCCGCTCCCATACCCAGGCCCACGGTCAGTGCATCCACGGCCTGGGGAGGCCCCATGGAAACCGCCGTCACCCTTGCCCCCATCTCTTCTTTCAGTCGGATGGCCGCTTCCAGGGCGTGGAGGTCATCGGGATTTACAATACTTTCCAGCCCCTCCCGGATCAAATTGCCGGTTTTGGGATCCAGCTTGACCCGGGTGGTGTTGGGAACCTGTTTGACAAGCACGATGATATTCATATTAAATGATTCCTTTTTCCTTAAACCCTGTCAGAGTGGCCTCGTCATACCCCAGAAGGTTGCCGTAAATCTCCTGGTTCTGTTCGCCGAACCGGGGGGGAAAGGAGAGCTTACGGTCGCACCCTTCCAGAAAAGGGGTCATATTGGGCGGCGGGGCCAGGGTAATCGTCAGGCCCGTCACAGGATCCGTTGAGGTCAAAATTTTATTGACCACCAACGGGTCTTCCATCACTTCATTCACGTTTTTGATCTTGGAAATGGGCACGGTAATGGCGGTAAAGATCTCAATGAGTTCTTCCGAGGTATACGTTCCCGTGATGGCGTTGATGGCCTTGTTCAGATTTTTCACATCCTCGATGCGGCCCTTGTTCTTCTGGTAGTTTTCTTTGGCAAGGGAGGCAAACATGGGTAGATCGACCATTGCCGCCCATTGCCGGTCATTGCCCACGGCCAGGTATACAAATCCGTTGCGGGTTTTATACACCGAAACTGGAGAGAAAAATTCATGGGTGTTTCCCCTTCTTGAGATGGTGGCACCAAAGCTTTTGGAAAGGGCAATGGGAACCGTGAGCCAGGAGACCGTGGATTCAAACATGGACAGGTCAATCCGACTGCCTTTCTCCGTCATCGCACGTTTAAACAAGGCCTTCATCAACAACCCGTACCCGTGTTCAGAAGTTCCCATGTCCGGCAGGGGAATCCCCAGGACCTGGGGGTCACCGCCAGCTTCTCCTGTCAGTTCCATTAAACCGGATCTTGCCTGGAGAATCGGGTCATAGGCCCCTTCATTGGAGTCGGGGCCAAATCCGGTGAGGCCCAGCCAGATGATATCCGGCTTGACCTCTTTCATGATTTCATAGGCAATGCCCAGTTTTTCATAATTTTTGGGCAATTGGTTGGTGACAAAGATATCCACAGATAATTCCCGGACCAGACGTTTGAAAATTTCCTGGCCCTCGGGAGCTGCCAGGTTCAGGGACAAGGCTTTTTTCCCAGAATTAATACATAAAAAGTAAGCATTCATCCGCTCTTCTCCCAGGACATTTTCGCCGATGAAGCGATTGGGGTCGCCGTATACCGGGTGTTCCAGGCGGACAACATTCATGCCGTCCTGGGCGAGTCTGTAGGTGAGATAGGGGGCAACCGTTGCCTGTTCCAGGGAGAGTACGGTAAGGTTCTTAAAAAAATCCATGGTCAGCCTCCTTTATAGGGATTGGGTCCTGCCGGTTTCATAACAGGTATCAAATATTGCAAGGTTCAGCGCCTGGAAGGGCCCGGGGCTGATCTCTTTCACCGTGGTCCGCAACTCATCGGCCGTCAATGGTCCCTTCCCAAAACTAGAATAAAAGGCGATCATGGCCAGGTTGGTGGATTTGCCTGCCCCAAGTTCCATGGCGGTTTTACTGGCTTCCATGGCGTGGGGAACAATCTGCATTCGGTCCAGATATCCTGCCACCCGCGGATCCGGGAAGGCTGAAGCTTTGGCATTGGCAAAGAGCATCCCTCCTTTTTTTAAATAGGGCAGGTGCCGATAGGCTTCGGACTCGTCCATGGACAGCAAAAAGTCAGCCCCCCCGGCCCTGATCAGGCTGGATTTGGCCTCTCCTATCTTTAAGTGCGATACCACAGACCCGCCCCGCTGGGCCATGCCGTGGGTTTCGGCCCCCAATATATCAAACCCCTTGGCAAGCGCCGTCATGGCCAGAACCTTGGTCATAAATAAAATGCCCTGACCCCCCAGACCGCTCAATACAAAATTAGTTGTTTTCATATGCTGGCTCTCCATTTATACGCGTTGAATCGCATCCTTGGGACAAATCGTCAGACAAACACCGCATTGGGCGCAGAGAACCGGATTGACCTCGGTCTTTTCATTCTCCTCATCCCTGATCATTGCCGGGCATTCAAACCGCTGGTGGCAGAATCCGCAGTCATCACACTCTTGAGTTACACGTACCTCAATCTTTTCGGGGATGGCATCCTTGAACCCGATCACACAGGGGTGCCGGGAAATAATCACCGCAATACCTCCTTCCGGATCCATCACATGGGCATGGGCATCTTTGACCATCTGGATCATCTCCTTTGTGTCATAGGGATCCACCACCTTTAAATAGTCGATTCCGCAGCCCTGTACGATGGTTTCAAGGGAGATTGCATTCCCCTTCCGGCCGTCCACACGCTCACCCTGGGTAATGGAAGGCTGCATCCCGGTCATGGCCGTGATATGGTTGTCCAGAATGACCAGGACAAACCTTGCATCATTGTACACCGCATTGATAAGCGCTGTGGTGCCGGAATGGAAAAAGGTGGAATCCCCCATGGTGGCCACAATGGGCTTTTTCACCCCGTCCTGGATATAGGCGTTCCAAAAACCGGACGCCATGGTGATGCCGGCCCCCATGTCAAGAACCGTGTCCACCACTCCCAGATTGCTGCCCAGGGTGTAGCACCCAATGTCCGAAGGAAAGATGGCCTTGGGCATGGCCTTTCGAATGGCATAAAAAGAGGCCCTGTGGGGACAGCCCGGACACAGGGTGGGTTTTCGAATGGGCAGGCCCAGACCCGCCACCAACTCAAAGGCTTCTCTGCCGCAGTCCCCGTCGGACAACGGGGCCTGGCCGCAGTCAGCCAACGCACGGTTCAGCATCACTTCTATCTTTTCCGGTACCAGCTCTCCTTCCATGGGCACATGGCCGGACAGCCGTCCCAGGGTTTTGTGCTTGTCCCGGAGCATATACTCGATCACCGTGTCGGTTTCTTCAATGACCAGCACCTTGTCGCAGGCCGCGATGAACTCATCGGCCAATTGTTCCGGAAAAGGATAAGGGGCGCCCAGTTTTAACATTGGAATATCCTCTCTTCCATATTCTTCCAACAGATCTTTCACCACATGGGCCGGAATCCCCCCGGCCACCACCCCCAGGGGATAAACCCCATTACCTGTCTTTAAGTTGTGTTGATTAAAGGGCGCCAGGGTGTTGAATTTTTTTGCTATTTCCAGATGTTTTTCATTCAATGCCTTGTGCTGGAGAAACCTAAATTTCGGGGTAGAGGCCCACCGGGTGGGTTCCCGCTTGAAATTGGCAGGGGTCATATTACTCTCAAGGGCCCCGTATTTAATATTTTGCCGGGCATGGCAGATCCGGATGGCGGGCCGTACCAGCACGGGCACCTGGAACTCTTCTGACAGATCAAAGGCAAGAAGGATCATCTCCCGTGCCTCTTCCGGGCTGGAAGGATCCAGCACCGGCACCTTGCCAAGCCGAGCCATCAACCGGGAGTCCTGTTCCGTCTGGGAGGAGTGGGCCCCGGGGTCATCGCAACTGATGATCACCAATCCCCCGATGTTCCCGATATAGGCAGCGGACATGAAGGAATCTGCCGCCACATTCAAGCCGACCATTTTCATGCAGCAGGCAGCCCGCTTGCCGGAAATGGCCGCGGCAAAGGCATTGTCAAATGCCACCTTCTCATTTACCGACCACTCAATGCTGGTATTTAAATTGGCTATTTTTGAAAATCTTACCACCTCGGGAAGGATTTCCGAGCTGGGAGTGCCCGGATATGAGGTCATGATCTGGCAGCCCGCCTCGAGCAGTCCAAGGGCGATGGCACCGTTTCCGAGTAAAAACGCTTCTTTCATTCCAAGATCCTCGACAAATTTTAACGATCTGGGTTAAAAACTTCACCACCGGGGAACAGCATCAGCAAACCAATGGTGTTGGATAACCTGAGCTTTGTAATTTGATCTTTGTCAGACAGTCTTGAGTCGAAATCAGAATAAGTGAGATGAGTTGAGTTTGAGTAGATAAACCCTTGCAACTTCTGCAAGTTTTCTTAAACCTTTCCATTCATACAAACAGATACAGTTTATTAAAAAAACATGTGTACGGTATACGGTATGCAATTCTTTTTTGTCAAGTGTTTATTTTATTTTTCTTCCCTATGAATTTTTTATTATAGTTATCCATGGGATAATAATTCTTGACTTACATTATTCTTTTTCAATATTCTTTTTCAAAGTTAAAAAAAGAATGGAAAAGTTGATTCAAACAATTTCAGGCATTCTTTTTGACTAAATCTGTGTCAGGGTATTGCGATTGAAACATATTCAAAAGGGGAAAATATGAAAAAAAAACAAATTATTGATCTCAGTATAAGTATTGAGTCAGGACTTCCCAGTGACCCGCCAATGATGATTCCTGAAATTACATATGTGGATCATAAGACAGGCGCTACCCAGATGAAAGATTTTTTTCCAGGACTCCAGGAAGACCAACTCCCCGGCAGTCTTGGCTGGGCACTGGAAATGGTATCCCTTACGACACACTCAGGGACTCACTTGGATGCCCCTTATCACTATCACCCGACAATGGATAATGGAAAGAAAGCTCTTACAATTGATGAGGTACCTCTTGAGTGGTGTTTTAGTGATGGA
>JAFLJU010000133.1 GCA_022712835.1 Desulfobacteraceae bacterium | reverse complement strand
GCCCTTTCCAGCAAGCCTTTTGCAAGCTTCGGAGTGATCTGCTGCCATGAAAAACCCAGGCGGTTGAGTATTGCCAGGGTCCAGTCCATTTTCACATCAGAAAGGAAAAGTTCACCCTGGGCGATTTCAAGCTCATGCTGATTTATCCAGGCCAGATATTCCCTTGCCGCCCCTTGCTTATCTTTCTCTTCGCCTATCTCATTATTTTCGTCTTTATTTTCATCTTTTGACCCGGAGTCAATAAGGGTCTCAAGCCCTTGTTTTAACGCATCCCCCTGGAGCAGGCAAATCGCTTTGCTCTGGGGCAGGGCCATGGACAACACCTGGGGAAGACTTTTTTTATGAGGGTTGTCAATATGGAACACCTGGTTTTCAAGGCTCTTTTGCCCGGCAATGAGGCGGATGGCACAGGCTGCCTGATCCACAAAGGCATACCCGATTTTCCCCGCATTTTTTGACCCGAGCCCTGTTAATCCCATCATCCGGACCTGACGCAGAAACATGTTTTTCTCTGCTACCCTGGGGCATTTTTTGTTTTTTGTATCCAGCACAAGGTTTCCGGTGCGCAGAATCATGGTGCGACTGCCCTGGTCCCTTGCTGCCAGCACCCGCTCTTCAGCCTGCTGTTTGGTCCTGGCATAAGCATTGAGAGCCGGAGGCCCTAAACTTGTAACACTTTCTCCAAATTGATGCAAATTTACCGCTCCCAACGTGGAGATATGAACAAAGAGAGCCTCTTTACGGGTCTGGGCCAGGGCCAGCATGTTTTGGGTGGCGGTTACATTGCTGGCGATGAGCCGGTCAATGGTTCCGTAATGGTCCACAACCGCTGCCGAGTGGATAATCAAATCAAGGGGTCCTTTAATCTTTTCTCCCAAAGATTGGGTCTCCCCGGCCAGGCTTAAATCCCCGGGCCATACGTCCAGGCGGACATTGTTCACCATTGTCTGGGCACAGGCCCTGCCAAAATAGAATGTCAAATTGTCCAGCAGACGCAGCGTGGGATGCTTTCCTCTGACAGGTATGATGATCCTGGCCCTGGAATGGTCATAATACTCTTTTAGCAGAAAGGCACCCAAATATCCGGTTGCTCCGGTGAGCACGATTTGAGTTAAATTTTTTGGGGGGCCAAGGAAGAGGCTGTCCACCTTAGCCACTTGTTTTTGATAAGCTGCGGCTTTGATCAGGGTTTGGGCCGGGTCTGCTGTTGGGTCTGCTGGTGTGTCTACTGTTGGGTGGTTTTGCCGGTCTTTTGAGTCCCCCAGGGCTTGTCCTGACGGCTGCATGGTGGCAGCAAGGTCTTTGAGCACCGGGGTTTTGAAAAAATCTCTCATATCAATGACATGGGTTTTTCGTAAGGATCCTGTGACCTGCAGCAGCAGAAGGGAATGCCCCCCCAGGTCAAAAAAATTATCCTCCCTGGAGATTTTAGATATCCCCAGCACCTTTTCCCAGGCCCGGGCAAGGGCTTTTTCATTGTCCCCCTCTGGTGGTTCAAAGGGGGTTATATGAACAACCGGCAGGGGCAAGGCCGCTGTGTCCAACTTTCCGTTTTGATTTAAGGGCCATGAAGATACCGGGGTGAAGCTGACAGGGACCATATATCCGGGCAGGCGGCTGCGCATAAAAACCTGTTTTTGTTCAACAGAACTTGCGTTGCCCTGGCAAATAAAATAGGCGTCCAACCGGTTTCCTGAAATCGGGTCATCCTTTACCAGGATATAGGCCTCTGCCACCCCGGGGGCCTGTTGGAGAACGGCCTGAATTTCAGCGGGTTCAACCCTGTGGCCCCGGATTTTCACCTGTCTGTCCAGCCGCCCTGAAAACTCCAGGTTGCCGTCGGAGCGCCATTGGGCCCGGTCTCCGGTGCAATAGATCCGGTCATGCCCGATCTGCTTAGAATAGGGGTTGGGCAGAAAAACGGCATGGGTCTCTTGGGGCATGCCAAGATAGCCCCGGGCCAGCTGGGGGCCGGAAACCCATAATTCCCCCTCTACCCCCACAGGGCAAAGCTGTTGATATCTGTCCAGCACATAGACCCTCATATTGATCACCGGCGTACCAATCACACGGGTGGTCTCGGTCCCTTTTGGGATCAGGTATGCGGTTGTCTGGATACAGGTTTCAGTGGGACCATAAACATTGATGATATCAAAGCCTACCCGGCCCAGTCCCCTGGGAGATTCCCCCCCCAGAAACATGGCCCTGAGGCTGGCAGGAAATTGTTTTGCAAGATCCTGGGATGCCGACGTCTGCTGATGGGCATGGTCAAACAGCATTCCCCCCACCCTGGCGGGCAGGGCTGTGAGGGTGATATTCTGTTTGTGAAGATGAGCCAATAGGCGACCGGGGTCCATGTTCAATTCAAGGGGGGCAATCTCCACACACCCCCCTGCTCCCCAAAAGGGAAACATTAACCACAAAGAGGGGTCAAAGGAAAAGGCCACCGTATGCAGAATCCGGTCCCGGGCATTGGGGGAGAATTTCTCCTTTGTCCAAAGGGCCTGGTTGGCAAGGGCCCTGTGTTCCAGGACCGTGGCTTTGGGGCGTCCTGTGGTGCCGGATGTGCAGATCACATAGGCTGAATCATCAGGGCTTGGAAAGGGTTTCACGGGGCTTACTTCTTCATTGGTTTCCCCGGGAAAAGTGAGCCCGGAAAAAGTAAGATTGGTAAGATTCACTATGGTCACAGGATAATCCGGCAGGGGATGAATATCGGTCACCAGGGCCGTGGCGCAGGTTTGTTCCAGCATTGTCTGAATCCGGTCCCGGGGCCAGGAAGGATCCAATGGGAAATAGGCTGCACCGGTTTTCATGATGGCAAGAGCTGCTGCTGCACCTGCCAAGGACCGGGACATGGCCGCCCCCACAATTTTTCCTTTTCCCGCCCCTTTTGCCATTAAGTGGTCGGCGATTTCATCGGTCCATCGATCCAGCGCAAGAAAGCTTAACACCTCATCCCCGCAGACCAGGGCCGGGTTCCCGGGGTGCCGGGCAACCGCCTTTTCAAAGGCATGGATCACCGTGGGATGATCCAATGCCACCGCCTCTCCCCTGCCAAAGGTTTCCAGGAGCAAATGGGTGGCTTGGGCAGAAAGGGCTGCAATCTCTGCGGCCGGCTGATCCGGATTTTCCAGAACCCTTTCCACCATGGCCTGAAAATGGATTGAAAGCTGTTCAACCCTTTCATGGGCAAGGGCAGAGGCATCAAAACGGAGAATGGCCATGGGAGCATCCGGGTGATCCTTAAAGGAAACCACAAGGTCATACCCGTCTTGTCCTGATGCAAAAAGATGCCGGGGAAAACCAGGTGGGTCTGTATTCCCGGATTCAAATGCAAAAAGATGCCGGGGAAGCCGTCCGGGCAGACTTGGGGGAATATCCCACCTGGACTGGATCTCTTCCATCTGCTGGTGTAGTTTTCGGGCCAGATTCGGAAAATCTATGACAGCGGAATCCAGCATCATTATGGGCAGGGTTCTGGCACACATGCCCACAAGGCGGTCTATTCCGGGCAGGGGAGGCCTGCCTGCAGAGACAAATCCGAACATCATTTTTTGATTCGCATTTTGATCCCCATTGTGATTCCCTGGCCCTGGAATACATCGTTCCAAAGCCAGGTGCCAGAGGGCTATAAAAAAGGCTGCCGGGGTGACCTTTAAGGCTTTGGCAGCCGCCCGGCATCGACTGAATTGGACGGATTCTAAAAGTGTCATGGTTTCAATGGGGTTGTCGGCTTGGTTGTCGGCTTTTTTCCCTGCCTGTTCCGGGGGGTTTGGCCATGGGGGCAGGTCAGCCGGAACCGCCTCCAGGGCAAGCCTTTGTTCCCACCACAGGTCTTTCGTGTTTGAACCCATGCCCTGGAGCTGGGTCCATCGGGCAAAATTTATGAATGCCTCGGGCGCCTGATCCTGGTCTTTATCTTGATCTTTATCCTGGTCTTTATTCTGGTCTTTATTCTGATTCTGGTCCTGATTCTGATCTTTATCCTGGTCAGAGCAGAACAGCTCCTGAAACAGAAGGCCCAGGCTCCATCCGTCAAGGATGAGATGGTGGTAATGGATGAGCATTTCCATGTCCTGGCCGGGGTTACAGAAGATTTCCATTGAAAACAGGGGATCTTTAAAGGGATCCAATCCTTTTTCCAGCTGTTTTTTCCGGCGGCTAAGGGTCTGGGCCCGGGTTTTAAGATCGGAAAGCTCGTGGCAGGAGAATACCGGCTCCCGATGTTCCGGAATGACCATCCAGGGCTCTCCATCCCCATCCTGGATAAAAAGGGCCCTTAAGATATCATGGCGCCTGACGGCAGTTGCCAGGCGGCTGCGGATGGTCTCAACCGTCACCCCAGAGCCGGGTAGACAATAGTGCCCCAGTACGGCATAGGCCGAGGATCCCAGATGAACGGACTGGGTCAGCAGCATCTTCTGGGTGGCGGTGGGAGCACAAATGCAAGTTTGTCCACCCCATTTTGCTTCTATCTTTTTTTGCACCTCTTTTGAGGGCCGGGGCAAAAGGCTTAGATCAAAAGAGTCCAGCCAGACACTGCTGTCAAGGCGTTGGGTCTGGTCCCGGTTCTGAACAGGGACCATTTTACGGGCCAATTCCTTGAGGCTGGAAGAGGCCATAATGTCGGGCAGGGACATCTGCCATCCTTTTTGCTCCATGCGTGCTGCCAGGCGGATGGCATTGATGGAATC
>JAFLJU010000541.1 GCA_022712835.1 Desulfobacteraceae bacterium | reverse complement strand
TTTTTTTCAGGGAGTGATGATGAAACCAACAATAATTATCGGTATGATTCTATTGACGATTGCTCTGGCTGCAAATACCGCCATGGCCCTTAGGTGCAAAAATCTTTTTGTGGAACCGGGTGTCTCCAGTATTGAAATCCTGGTCAACTGCGGGGAACCAATTTCAAAAGAAGTTCTGGGCGCCTATGGTAAATCCGGGGCCCTAAAAGAACGGTGGGCCTATGGCCCCAAGTCCGGATATTATTATCTCCTATATTTTAAAGCCGGGGTTCTTGAAAAGATAGAGTCCAAACAGGAATAAGCCGGGGGCTTTTGGCTCTGCTTCCCCTCTTTTGTTTATTCTTCTGATCAAGGAGATGGTCAGCCTGTTGATGGGATTGGATGGACTGCTCATAGGTATCAATGGCCTTGTCTGTCTGCCCCTGGGCCTGGTACATCAGAGCAAGGTTATACCGTCCCGAGGAAAAGTCTCCGGCATATTCCATGGCGAAGATATATTCTTGGACAGCCAAATCCAGTACCTTTTCCTGGGATTTTGTCAGTTTCAGATTCTTTATGGATGCCACGCCCAGGGCGGCCGATCCAGGTCCGGCCTTGGGATGCGAATGGAATGATCCGCCCGCAAATCAATCCCCATGTAGGCTCTTTGAGGCATATGGCAGCGGATGCAGTCATCCATAGGCTCTGCCTGCCCTGGTCCATTTTTTTATGGCAATGATGGTCAAAAGTGTCATAGGTGTCTGCCCGGTGACAGTTCAGGCAGAGCTTGTTGCCCTCGTCTTTTAGTTTCAGATCATGGACATCGTGGCAGTCGCTGCATTTTACATCCCGTAAAAACATTTTACTTTGCATGAAAGACCCGTACACATATACCTCATCCAAAATCTGACCGTCTGCAAGATAAAGAGTTTGCGTTAAGAGGCTTGGGATCATGTAATCCATGAGATTTTCATGGGAATGGGAAAAATTGCCAATGGATGCCCGCCGTGAATGACACCTGGCACACACCTGGATAAGATCCTTGGAACTTAAATCTCTTGTCCTGACAACCAGGTTAAAATTGTCTGCCCCAGGCCGTCCCATTTCAGGGGTCAGGGCCCAGTCCACATGGTCGGATCCCGGCCCGTGGCAGGCTTCGCAGCTCACATCGATTTCAGACCAGGTGGTGTTAAAGCGGTTTTTTTCAATCATCAATAAGTTGTCCACCCCTTCAAGGGGGTTGTGGGTGGAGTATCACTTGCTTCAATTTACAAAACAATCCAAATTTAGATAGAGTACTATGGAAAATTATTTATAAATTATTTGAATAAGAATTGTATTCGATGAAAATTTCACTATAGACCAGTTAGGTTTTTGGAATGAAATATAGTTATGTTTTTTTGTAACTCATTTAATTATAAGAATTATTTCACGAACACCCCTCGAGCTTATATTGACACTGTTGGTTGAAAAAGATGTTTGGGATTGACATAATACTTAGTGTTCGATATAAATATTTTTAATTTAGTCAAGATTAGTGCTTAGGGTACAATGTTTTTTAGGTAAAAACAGCCTAGGTTCATGTCCTTTAGTTCTTGATGCGACACTAATGAAAAAGATGAATAAGGACCGCTGAAATAAGTTGGACCCAAAAGTAAGCTATTTCGTTCAAGTTATAAAATTTGTGGTCCTATATTTTTATTTTACAGGTTTTTTAGAAAACTTTAAAAAGAGAGGTAATATGATTTATCCTTATGATTTGGAAAAAGGCAAAGACTACCCAGTTAAAAATGATTTCACGATTAACCATTGCGAAACAAAAGGAAACGGTATTTATGTAAACCGCCCTTTTGAAAAAGGGGAAATAGTTGCAAGAATGACGGGGATTACAGTGCCGTATGTTCTTCAGCATACCCTTCAGATTACACCCAGCCTTCATCTCTATGACCCCCACTTTTCTGGGCTTTTGTTACATTCGTGTGATCCGCTTGTGTTGTTAGATATGAATACGCTTGAAATCTGGGCTTTGCAGGATATTGAAAAAGGACAGGCTTTGACAATGGATTATGCCTCAACAGAAGATATATTATTCAGACAATTTCCCTGTGTCTGCGGTGCGATTAACTGCCGCAGTTGGGTGACCGGCCGAAAAGAAGTTATCAATGACTCAGGCCAAAAATACATTCAAGACCTGGAAAGGAAGTGTGGATGATCCCACCCCAAAAAAAATTGTGGTGGGAACGGGACGATCTTTGTTATAAAGAGGGGCAATTATTTTTTTCAGGGAATTTGGTGACCGATTTAATTGGTTTTACTGAAACACCGGCTTTTTTCTATAGCGGAAAACGGATTGCTTCAAATATCGCCCGGCTACATGCCGCCCTGGGTCAGCTTGATGCGTATAAAATTTTTTATGCAATAAAAGCAAACCGGTTTGCCCCTGTCCTGACGCATATTAAAAGCACAGGCTTGTGTGGTGTGGATGTATGCTCTCCCGGTGAATTAATGCATGCATTTTCCTGCGGCTTTAAACGCAATGAAATTTCCTATACAGCACACTCAATGACAAATGACGAGCTGAAATTAATTGCCGACAATCCGGATGTGGCTATAAATTGTGATTCCTTGAGTACCATCAGGCGATTGGGACAGTTCTGTAGCAATCGTAAAATCGGCATCCGTGTCAACCCGGCCATGGGCATTGGATACAGGGATAATGAAGCGCTCAGATACAGCGGAGATAAAACCACCAAATTTGGTATTTACAGGGAACAGTTTGAACAAGCACTGCGGCTGGCCGCGGAGCATAACTTCATCGTGGATACCATTCATTTCCATACCGGATGTGGTTATTTGAACAATCAGTTATCAATATTTAAAGAGATTTTAGATGCCACGCACTGGTTTGTGGACAAAGTAAAAGATCTTAAGTTCATTAATTTAGGCGGCGGACTGGGAGTTCCACATGACATGGATGACGTGCATCTGGATCTGGATGCCTGGGCATCTATTATAAAATCCCATTTTGGGGATAAAGGGCTGACCATTTGTGTTGAACCCGGGGACTATATTGTAAAAGATAGCGGTATTCTGGTTTTGGAAGTCAATACGGTCGAAAGAAAACAGAAAACGGATTTTGTAGGGGTTAATGGCGGATTTAATCTTGCCATAGAACCGACCTTTTACGGGTTGCCCTGTGAGCCGGTCGTTCATCAGCAAGAGACAGATAAGATGAAACCTGTTACGATTGTCGGCAATATCAACGAGTCACTGGATGTATGGAAAGACAATTTCCAGATGCCGGATCAGATTAAGGAGGGAGACCCCCTTGTTTTTATCAATGCGGGCGGATATGCATCTTCAATGATGTCTAATCACTGTATGAGAGGACAGGTCTCGGAAAACATTTTATTTTAAAGGCGATTATGAATCCTAAAGAAAAAGATATGACTCTTGCAGCAAAAGATAAAAAGCACATTATCCATCCGTGGTCGGATTTGGGAAGTGATGCTCAGTCTCTGATTATTGAATCCGGTAAAGGGGTTCATGTTTTTGATAATGAGGGCAATAAATATCTTGATGCGATCTCAGGTATGTGGTGTGTGAACTTAGGTTATGGAAATAAAGAAATGGCAAAAGCTATTTCAGACCAGTGTGTTCAACTGGCGTATTATACGCCTTTTGGTGCCATGTCAAGTCCCCCCTCTATCGAGTTGGCATCTGAACTCAGCAAATTAACCCCCGGTGATTTGAATATTTTCCAATTTACAAATAGCGGTTCAGATGCTGTTGAATCAGCTATCCGGTTTACCCATTATTATTTTAATAGTCTTGGCCAACCTGAAAGAAAACATATTATTTATCGTGAAAATGCCTACCATGGCAGCACCTACCTAGCAGCTTCCCTGAACGGTAAAAAATGTGACAGAAGCTATTTTAATTATATTGACGATATGGTTCATGCCACCTCTGATCCGAATCCATATAAAAAACCTGCGGGAATGAGCCTAGAGGATTTTTGTGATCTTAAGGTCAGCGAATTACGCGATAAAATTTTAGAAATCGGCCCGGATAAGGTGGCGTGTTTTATTGCTGAACCGGTCATGGGCTCCGGTGGTGTTATTGTCCCGCCTCCTGGATATCATAAAAAAACCTTGGATCTATGCCACGAATACGGTGTGCTTTATATTTCTGATGAGATTGTGACCGCTTTTGGACGGCTGGGGCATTATTTTGCATCTGAAGATGTTTTCGGAATAGTTCCGGACATTATTACCGTGGCAAAAGGAATCACATCCGGTTATCAGCCATTGGGTGCGGCAATCATTTCAGAAAAACTGGTCGATCAGATCAGCGGAGCCTGTGCATCGGAGAATTCCTATTATACCAATGGATTTACCTATTCCGGACATCCGGTGACCTGTGCGGCAGCCTTAAAATATCTTGAAATCATGAAACGTGATAAATTAAATGAACATGTCCGCCAGGTGGGTTCGTATTTCATGAAACGCCTGGAAACGTTAAGAGAGCTTCCTATCGTCGGTGATGTGCGAGGTATTAATTTAATGGCGTGTGTTGAATGCGTGGTTTCAGATAATGAGGATGAGAACATCGCGGTTGCTCAACGAGTGGATGAATTTTGTCAGGCAAAAGGGCTGATTGTCAGGCCGTATGAAAATTTATGCATATTATCCCCTCCGTTAATTATTGATAAAGCGGGTGTCGATCAGATTGTCGATACTTTAAGGGATAGTATTATCCTAGCGATGAATGAGAAATGAAGTTATTGTAGTAGAGGTTCCCTGTGCGTCAATCAACCAGGTGGATGCGGCAAATATGCCCTGAAAGATTATACGGTTGTTCGGCATATTAAATAGAGACCGAGTTAAGCCACTAAAAAACGAATACCGGCGGGTGAAATATGAAAAACATTTCACCCGCCGGTATTCGTTTGCCCGGGCAGAAGATTAATTTCGCTTGACATGATTTTATCCAAGGCCGTAATATCAACGTTTAATTTTTGGTTTAATTTTTAGTTTGTTTTTAAGCTTAATTTCAATATCTTTATTTTAATATATTAGTAAGGAGTTCATAAAAAATGCTGCAGGAAAAAAGAATAGGGTTCATCGGATGCGGAAATATGGGGGAAGCATTGGTCAGTGGGTTGGTTCTTTCCAAGGCAGCAAAACCAGAAAACATTATCTGTTCGGATCTTTCAACCGATCTATTGGAATCGATCCGTGAAAAATACGGCGTCTTGACCACCACAAAAAATATGGAGGTGATTGAGAAATCAGACATCATCATCTATGCCACCAAACCCCAGATCATCGGGTCTGTTCTCAAAGAAACCGCTCCCGGCCTGGACAAATCCAAACTGATCATTTCCATTGCAGCCGGTGTTCCCCTGGCTGCCATTGCAGCAGGCCTTGGTAAAGAACTTCGCCTGATCCGGACCATGCCCAATATCTGCGCGTTTGTAAAGGAAAGTGCCACTGCCATTGCTGCGGGAGAATTTGTCCTGGAAGGCGATGTGGAACTTGCCCGGGCTATTTTTGATTCCGTGGGGGAGACGGTTTTCATCCAGGAAAATGTGCTCATGGATGCCTTTACCGGGTTAAGCGGCAGCGGGCCTGCCTATATTTTCATCATTGTGGATGCCCTGGCAGATGCCGGGGTAAAGATGGGACTTTCCAGAAAAGATGCCCTGTTTTTATCCACCCAAACCGTTCTGGGATCTGCCAAACTGCTACTGGAATCCAAGGAACACCCGGGACAACTCAAAGACCGGGTGGCATCCCCCGGAGGCACCGCCATCGCCGGTATTCATACCCTGGAACAGGGGGGCTTACGAACCACCCTGATGAATGCGGTGGAAGCTGCTGCCAACCGCTCAAAGGAACTGGGTGATCTGATGGTAAAGGACTTTATCAAAAACAACAAATAGATCCGGATTTTTTTGATAAAAACACCGGGATCAAAATTTAAGGCACTAAATCCTGACCCCGGTGTACGAATGGAACTTAAGAAGGAGGCGGTGGTGTTTAAGATATCCTAAAACCTAAACCTCCAGTTCCTTTTTAAGCCAGTCTCTGATATTTCCTTCCACGGCATAAACGCCTTTGTATTTCCCAATTCCCTGGAGAAATTCTGCTTCAAGGTCTTTGGGAAGTTTAAAATCGCCCAGCTCCTCGGAATCAAACCCACGTCTCCGTACCAGGGTAAGAATGGGCGGCCGTTTCCAGGTATTGATCACAAAATAGACTGTCTCATTGTCATTGTCCCGGGAATTATAATAGGCCTGGGATCTAAGGGGACCCCATTCCAGGTGAAGTGCAATGGCTTCTTCTGGTGTCATTTCCCAGTCAACTGAATATAAAAGATTCCAATCCTTTTTTATTTCATGAAGATTCATATTTCCTCCATTTTTTTGGTTTGTTGAACAATTGATGCCAACATCTAATGATAACCACATTAATATATATGATATTTGCAATTTGTGTGCCGAACCCAAAACAATGAAATATGATTTATAATATCAATAAGTTAAAGCAGAGAGGCGCCAACATTACAATGGCAAAGATGAAGGAGATGAGACAGGATTGACACACC
Organism: Desulfobacteraceae bacterium; assembly: GCA_022712835.1. The sequence goes on along the minus strand of JAFLJU010000541.1, from coordinate 9,179 downwards.
CCCACAGAAACACTTGTGTCTCTGTTTGTGTTTCTAAGGGGGTGTGGATATTAATAATTTTCACACAATAACTCAAAATAACCCATGGGCTTCACACAGGCCGGACATTTATCCGGGGCTGTTTTGCCCTGGTGAATATAACCGCAGCTCAGACAGCGCCAGGCTTTTTGTTCATCCCTGGCGAAACTTTTGTCCCGGTCAATATTATCCGCCAGATGCAAGAACAGTTTTTCATGATGATTTTCAGATACAATAATCGCGTTAAAGGTATCTTCCGCCCTTTCAAACCCCTCTTCGCGAGCCTCCCTGGCAAACCGGGCATAAAGATCATTGCCCACATACTGCTCCAGTTCCGCAGAGGAGATCAGATTTTCATGGGTGCTGAGTATCGCGCCCGTGGGAAAGGATAAGTTGATGGGCAACTCCCCCCCATTGAAAAACTTGAAAAACCGCAAAGCATGTTCATATTCCTGATTCGCGGTTTCTGTAAATATCTTTGCGATCTGGATATACCCGTCTTCCCTGGCCTTTTCGGCAAAAAAATCATACCGGGTTCTGGCCTGGGCCTCTGCTGCAAAAGATGCGTGCAGGTTAAGGGCGGTCTTACTTTCCCTGAATTTACCCATAAAAAACCTCTCTATTCTTCTTGAGTTACTCTTCTTATTTATTCTACTGATTTATTCTTCTAATTTACTCTTCAATGGTGATAGCATCTGCACCACACTCAGATGCTGCCTGGCGGACAATATCCTTCAGGTGATCCGGGACGGGGTCTATGTGAATGGTGGATTTAAGCTGGTCTTCATCATATTTAAACACCTCGGGACAAAGATCGTTACAATTTCTATCACCCATGCACATTTTGCTGATTGTTACTTTCATCTGAATTTTTCTCCTTTAAATGGTTTAATAGTATAACTTTTTAGTTGCGCATCCAATTTAGTTGCGCATCCAATGGTGAAATTTTTCTATCCATGCCAACAAACGTTCCGGGGCATGTCGCTTTTTCCACAGGCCAGCTGCATACTTGTTTGCCTCTGCCATGGTGGGATAAATATGAATCGTTCCCAATATCTTATTTAGCCCGATGCCTTGTTTCATTGCAAGCACAAATTCAGCAATAATCTCGGCGCCATGGTGCCCCACAATGGTCACCCCGAGAATTTTATCCTTACCCGGAACAGTCAATACTTTTACAAATCCATGGGATTGAGACTCTGCCATGGCACGGTCAAGATCCGCTATCCCATAGGTCACCATCTCATAATCGATCCCTTTTGCCCTGGCTTCCTGCTCGTTGATCCCCACCCGGGCGACTTCAGGGTCGGTATAGGTGGCCCAGGGAATCACTGAATAATCCACCCTGAATTTTTTAAAACTTCCAAACAACGCATTTACTGCGGCATACCAGGATTCATGTGCAGCCGTGTGGGTAAACTGGTATCGGCCATGAACATCCCCGCAGCAGAAAATATTGGGATAATTGGTTTGTAAGAACCCATTGGTTTCAATGTTCCCCCCTGTATCTAGAGTCACGCCAAGCGCCTCCAGCCCAAACCCGGTCACATTGGAGGTACGCCCCAGGGCCACCAAAATCTGGTCAAAGGGGATCAACACCTCCTTATCTTGACCTTTGTTAGGGTTCCCGCCAGCCTCGTTATTTGGGGAATCGCAGACAAGATATTTTTCCTCTCCGATGACCCGGATCTCCCTGGCCCCGTGGTTAAGACGCAGATCCATACCCTCGGCACAAAACCGTTCCATGATAACCTTGGCCGCATCAGAATCTTCTTTTTTCATAATCCGAGAGCCCCGATGAACAAGGGTCACTTGGGATCCCAACCGTAAAAAAGCCTGGGCCAGTTCGCACCCGATGGGGCCGCCCCCCAGAACCACCAACCGTTTTGGAAGGGTTCGAATATTCCAGATGGTGTCAGAAGTCAGGTATGAGATTGTTTCAAGTCCCTTTAATTGAGGGATCATGGGACGGGCCCCCGTGGCCACAATAATATTTTTCGTGGTGAGCACCTGTTCGCCATCCGGTCCCGCAACCTGGACCTCATAGGGAGATAAAATAGTGGCCCTTCCCTGGATACAGGTAACCCCAAGATGGGTATACCGTTCCACAGAGTCATGGGGTGCAACTTGTTTAATGATCGCATGAACCCGGTCCATCACCCTTGCAAAATCAAATGAAATTTTAACATGGTCAAACCCAAACTCCTTGGCACGTGCTGCCTGGGATAAAATTTTAGAACTGGCAATCAAGGCCTTACTGGGGACACAGCCTGTGTTCAGACAATCGCCTCCCATCTTATGTTCTTCAATCAGGGCAACCCGGGCCTTTACCGCAGATGCGATATAAGAGGAGACAAGGCCTGCAGCACCGGCCCCGATCACCACCAAATTGTAATCAAAGCGTTTGGGTTTCGAAAATTTCGCATAGATTTTTTTTGCGCTCACCCAGCCCATTATTTTTTTGGCTATGATGGGAAACGTACCCAGCAAGACAAAGGCAAACAAAATATTGGGGGATAAAATCTCCCCCAACGTGTCAATCTTCGCCAACTGGGTACCGGCATTAATGTATACAAGGGTTCCCGGCAGCATCCCTATTTGAGAAACCAGGTAAAAAAGCCCCGTGGAAATAGGGGTCAGCCCCATGACCAGATTGATCATAAAAAAAGGAAAAACCGGCACAAGCCTCAGGGTAAACAGGTAGCTCCCCCCTTCCCGCTTTATCCCCTCATTAACAGCATTAATTTTGGTAGAAAATTTAGCCTGGACCCAGTCCCTGAACATATACCGGGAAAATAAAAATGCCAGGGTCGCTCCAATGGTGCTGGCAAAGGAGACAATCACCCCCCCGGTAAAAAGCCCAAACACCGCACCGCTGGCCAGGGTCAGAACAGCTGCTCCCGGCAATGACAGAGCCGCCATAAGAACATATACTCCCATATAGACCCCAATGGTCAACGCCCGATGCTCCCCGTAGTAGGCCCGGAATGAATCCAGTTCACTTTTAAGGAGGGTCAGGGAAAAATACCGGTCCAGATCAAATATGAAAAAAAGCCAGACCAACATCAACATCCCAGCCGCAAGTATGAGTTTAATCACAAGACTTTTTTTCATTGGGGGGTTCCTTTTCCCGGTAGTGTCATGGGATACCGGTTCGCCACCGGCACAGGATGATTAATTTTTCTCAATGGCCTGGAATCTCTTGATAAATTTTCGGTCAATATAATCCTTGATCATAAAGGCCAGTCTGCCGCCAAACACCCATTTATTTTTCCGTAGAATCCCTGTTTTCCCGCCCAGATTAAAGATCAACAGATAATCCGGCCCAGGGTCAAAGGGCTCAAGAGGTCTTCCATCCAACTTAGCCATAAGATTGTAAAGCAGCACGGGATTTTCCCGGACCGCATAGACCCCTACCTTGTCCAGGGGCTGGGGTTCAAAATAGATACAATCCCCGCCACCAAAGATTTCAGGATATGCCACACTCTGGAGGTATTGATTGACCAAAAGCCCCTTGTCCGGTCCCATGGGCAGACCGGATGCTTCAAAAAGGGTCGAGGGTTTTACCCCCAGGGCCATGAAGACAAAATCCGTATCAAAGATTTCCCCTGATTCCAGGGTAATCTGTTCTTTGGTTACGGTTTTCACATATCCCTGTTCGATAATCTCAATGCCTCTCCTGAGAAAGACAGAAAAAATCCGTTGCCGGATGGAATCGGGAAACCGTGCCATAAATTTCTTCCCGGCAAAAATCCGGATTGTTGGCAGATATCCCTTTGTCAGCCGAGCCAATTGCCAGACATTGCCAGCCACTTCTGCCGAGGAGGGGCCACCTCCCACCACACTGATGGTGCTGGGTTTTTCCTTGAACAACAATTTGAGTTTTTCAGATGCTTCCATGAGCCGTTCAATGGGTTTGACCGGATAAATATTCTCCCTGTCTTTATTCTCCCTGTCTTTATTTTCCAATGTTTCAGACACGGATTCCATGGGCACATAACTGCCGGCATTAAAAGAGAGCACATCATAGGGAAAGGCTTTTTCCGCCTGTGTAAAGGCTATTTTTTTATCCGGATCAATCCGAACCACCCGGTCCTTTACAAAAATACCGCCTAGGCTTGTTACCACATGCTTTGTGTCAAAGCGGATGGCTTCAGAAGTATAGGTATTGCCTAACATTCCCGGACCCATCCCCGAATAATAGTGATGGAAAGAAGGCGCAATCACGGTAACCTTGTATCCTTTTTCAACAAACTGGCCGATGTTTTCCAGGGTCACCATGTGGGCGTGCCCCCCCCCGACAAGTACAAGATGTTTTCTCATGCGATGGTTTCCCTTAAGGTCGTTAATGATTGCGTTCCTCTGGTTTTAAAGTTGACCTGGTTTTAAAGTTCGCCTGATTTTAAAGTTCGCCTGATTTTAAAGTTGATCTGGTTTTAAAGTTGATCCATTAATTTACCCAGACTTGCCAGGTGCATTTTTTCTTCATTGGCAATGGTGTGGATGATATCCCGGGCTTCGGGCTGGGTCAGACTATCCCCCACCCGCTGGTAAAGATCCAGGGCCTGGGCCTCGATGGACATGGCAAGGGAAATCACATCAATTTCCGAACTTAAGTCCGGACCAAAAAGTTCAAGATACTGGTCTGTGGTCATCCCCCCTTCCAGGGCTGTTGTTGCCACCATGGCTTCAAAGTCCACCGGATCGATCTGACCGGGAAACAGGGTTTCATAAACGGCTATAATCGAAAGCTGGTGCTTAACCTCAATTTCCGATAATTTTGAAAACAGAGCGGCAACTTGGCTATTATTCGCCTTTTTTTCCATGGAAAGATAAAAATCCTGGAGCCCCTGTTCAAGGGAGTAGGCCACCTTAAGAATATCTTCAACAGATTCCTTGCCGGAAAACAGATCCAGACCAAGGTCCTGGGGGCCCACAGCGATTTTGGCCTGCCAGGCTTTTATACCGCCAGATACATTGTACACCTGTTTAAACCCTTTACCCGATAACATCTGGGCAGCAACACGGCTGCGCCCACCAACGGCTCAATAAACCAGGACCGGCTTTTCAGGATCAATTTCGCCAAGCCTGTTGGACAACTCCGGCAAAGGGATGAGGGTGGCCCCGGGGATATGGCTTTGCTCGTATTCACTGGGCTGACGCACATCCAAAAGGGTGATTTCATCTGCCTTGGCCGTCGCAATCATCGCCTGGGTCTCTTTAAAATCGATGGAGATTGCTGGCGTCAAAAACTGCATCCACTTCATGACCTTCTCCTTTAAACTCAGATTAAGGGCACCCTAGCCAAGACATTTAAATGCTTTGGTGGTGGCACCACAAACAGAACATTTCCAATCTTCGGGTAAATCTTCAAATTGAACCCCTTTTTTGATTTTTCCCTTCCTGTCCCCCCGGTCCGGATCATAGATAAAGCCGCAATTGCTTGTTTGACACTGATACATCTCTTTTGGTTCAGACATTTTTCCCATAACTCCAATAATTAGTTCGCCATTTTTTTATCCATCCCGACTAAATCCGGGATACACAAGTGTATGAATCCTGTGTCCCGGATTGTCCCAACCTAAGGCCTGTTAAATCAGGTTTTTTCGTTCCCGTCTTCTTCTGTCACATCTGCATCCATGACCATCATACATTCATGGCATTCCAGGTGAATATTGGGAACATCTCCATATTTTTCCTTCAGTTCTTCTTCGGACATTTCTGCTTCACCGCCGCAACCACACTGGGGACAGGAACTTTTAATTCTATATTTTTTTTTGCCCATGATGTTCTCCTTTGCTTATTCTTTCCCGGTTATTCTCGAATCATTCGGTGTACCGGCACAATCGGGTGTGTAACAGGAGTTGTCCACAAAGGAACACTCTTTTTTACACGACGGACATTGTTCCGGTGGTGTGTCGGCTTCCAGGTTGTATCCGCATTTATCACATATCCAACTTACCATGATCGGTCTCCTTATTATTGTTTGGGGGTTACTTGCGCTGTTGCCTAAATACACCTTCAAAAATCGTGCCATCTGTCTTTGCCACTATTTTCAGATTGATCTTTCTTGGATGATGGTCCAGGGTAAACTATTTGCAGCACTGACGGGCAAATGTTTTTTAAAAATTTTCAACTTCACTTATGGAATATACTAGGTGCTATAGATGCAAGACAATCACTATCTTTCACCATAGCACAAATCCCATATCAGTCAAACCCAATTGCGCCCTGATAAAAAATTAAGTTTGAGGGGGATAAAACAGGAGTTCAAATCAAATCCCCCGGCATGCCCAAAGGACAATAACCGGGGGATATAGGTTTCAAAACCTGACACAATTATTTTAAGACATTGAGACAATTTTGCCTTGGAAAACCGGCTGCCTAAAATTTATCGCACAGGCCCTTGGCATATTGCTGACACGCGTTTGTTCCTTCGTCTGTTCCCATCATCTCTTCTGTCAGATTCAAGGGCCCAAGGTCGGTAACATCCATTTTAAATACATGCTGCATTGTTTCAAAAACCATGGGAGCTGCTTCGCCGCTATGGGTATGTGACCCAAACGCCCCGCCCATTTTCCCGGTCAAATTGGCATTTGCTGCTATAAAAAGAAATTGTTTCATCCCGCCGGTCATATCTTTGTGGTAGGTGGGACATCCAAAAAGATACCCGTCATACCCGGACAGTTCTGTCTCTTTTTTTATGGCTGATATTTTGATCAGCTCAGCCTCGTTTCCAGATATTCTAATCCCTTCAGCCAAATAATTCGCCATTTTATCAGTGGTGCCGGCTCTACTGGTGTACGCGATCAATACTTTTTTCATCTTTCCCTCTCCTCGTACGATTAAAAGATTATTCCATGTGGGACTTAACAAAACTAAAACTTAATACAGCATGAATCATGCCATACTATGCCCAGTGAATATTTAAAGGCGTTGGTGCATTTTTATAACATAATCGCAAATATTTATGATATTAGAGGAAATGGGCTTAAATTCTAATTTGCTAAATGGTTTTATATAAACTTCAAGGAAGAAATCGCTATCAATAAATAAAGATGGAATCAACTAATCAAATAAACACGGCCAAGGCTTTTTTAAAAAAATTCACAAGCATGAAGACTATTCCCGCTGTCGCAACTCGTCTGATAACAATGCTTGAAAATGAAGATAGTACTTTTCAGGATTTTGAAGAAGTCATTAAGGTTGATCCAACACTGGTTTTAAGAGTTTTAAAGCTTGTTAACAGTTCATATTTTGCATTGAGAACTAAAATAAAAAGGGTTTCTGAAGCTATTGCATTTATCGGGATAGATAATTTAAGAAATTTAATTGTACTTGATGCACTTAAATTTCTATTTCAAAAAGATTCTCCTACAGAATATTTTTCAAGAAATCGATTATGGCTTCATTGTGCGACTGTTAGTATTTGCTGTCAGATGATTGCGGAACGAATATTTGGGATAAAAGGGGAAGATGCTTTTCTGTGTGGAATTCTTCATGATATCGGGTTGATCGTCGAAGATCAGGTTGCGCCAGATCAGTTTAAGGAATTTTATCATTCGTTTATACCTGAAAAGCATTTAATTACCGATCATGAGACTTCGATAATTGGTACGAATCATCAAGTTACTGGATATCTATTAACCAAGGATTGGGGGCTGTCTCAAGAGATTCAAGAGGGTATCAGGGCACATCATAAAAATCTTGGAAAGATTGAGCCTGAAAGCCTTCTAGGAATTCTACAGATGGCAGAATATTTGGTTTTCCGAATAGAAAAACTTGCATATCCTGAAACGAGTACCTGTCTATCTTCTTCTTTGCTAGATCATATGAAAAAAAATATCGGTGAATATAGGGCTATTGTGGATGATTTGCCGAATGAAATTAAAAAAGCAGAAGAGATATATTCACTGGAGAAAAAATAAAATGATGGATATCTTCGATGATAATATGGATTCGACCGAAATTGAAGCTAAATATCCGCTTCTCCATCTTCTTGAAAAAAAATTACCACAGTGTATCATTGAAATCATATCCCAAAATGGTCAACGAATTTCTTCAAACCCACAATCATTTGTCAATGGCGTCTTTGAAAAAACATTGTGGGAAAAAACAAAAGAATCGGACAATTTGATTTATAGCGAAAAGACAAAGAATTCTTTTATTTGTGCATGGTATTTTGAAAATATTCAATGCTTGGTGGTCTGCTCATTTTTAGAAATAGCCGACTCCTTTTCCATAAAAAAAATAATATCAAATGTTACAACGCTTTGTGTTGAAACATTTCATAAAGATCAATTATTAGCTCAAGAAAAAGAACGTCTCCTGATCCATAAAAAACAGCGCGATCGAAAAATACAAGTCCTGGAAAAAAAATATGAAAGTATTTTAATCAAAAATGAGGAACAGAGTTATGAATACTCAAAATTGTTGCACTCTGAGATTCAACAACAGACGGCGGAGTTAAAGAAATCCAACAAAGCGTTAAAACTTGCAAAAAAAAAGCGGAAGCTGCAAACCTTGCCAAGGACCAATTTCTTGCCAACATGAGCCATGAAATTCGGACTCCCATGAATTCAATATTGGGATTTTTAGAACTAATTCTCGAAGACCCATCTATTAAAAATGATCATCGTCTGCAATTATCCATTGCCTTAAGTTCCGCCCAGGGGCTTTTATCCTTGATAAATGACATTCTTGATGTAAGCAAACTGCAGGCCGGGAAAATTGTTTTAGAGAAGAATCCATTCAGATTGCTTGAATTGATAAAAGAAACATTTGACACCATGAATATATCAGCTCAGAAAAAAGGCCTCGCCCTTGAATATGATATCCATCCTTCTGTATCGAAAATATTTTTGGGAGATGCTTTTCGGATTAAACAAATCATAATCAACCTTATTGGCAATGCAATCAAGTTCACCGAAAATGGTGGCGTATTTTTAGAAATACTACCGGGTGAAAAGAAAAGACAGATCCATTTCATGGTTAAAGATACTGGAGTGGGGATTCCACCTGATCGTCTAATTAAAATTTTTAATCCATTTGAACAGACAGATATGTCCATAACAAGAAAATATGGGGGTACAGGACTTGGAACAACAATTTCAAAGCAGTTTGTCGATTTAATGGGAGGGAAAATCTGGGCGGAAAGTGAA
>JAFLJU010000331.1 GCA_022712835.1 Desulfobacteraceae bacterium | reverse complement strand
TCCCCAAGAGACAGGGAGGTGTTGTCCTGGAATTGAACCTCCAACTGGCTTGCCTTGGCAGTGATCAGGGTGTCTCCCTGGAAAATATTACTGTCCGGTGAAAGCTCCCGGATTTCGCCGTTGGATACTGCCTGGGCAGATCCTTGAAGATTTACTACCGTACCAACCGAAGCCATGGACGTCGTATTGTCAGCCATTTTTTTCCCTCAATATAGATGCAAAATATATTTTTATTGACATTATTACAATTTTTTCTAAAAAAACCAAGAAACAATTTTAGTATCGTGATTTTTTTAAAAACTGACTTGTTTACAACCGGGTTGTGTTTAAGATAAGATCCCTGATAACAAAATTTGAAAAAATCAATATTGGGAAAGGATTGTTACAGGTGGCGGTATTTGAATACAAGGCCCTGAATGCCAAGGGGAAAAAAATGTCCGGGATTGTGGATGCGGATGGCAAGGCCGCAGCCCAGATTAAATTGCGGCAGCAGAATCTTTTCCCGGTTTCCCTGGCCAGAATTGAGTCCGGGGCAAAGGGGGAAGAAAAACAATCCGGGGCCGGTATTTTTGGAGTGGCCTTGTTTTCCAGGATCAAGTCTTCGGAAATTGCCATGATTACCCGGCTGATTTCAACCCTGTTGTCAGCCGGATTTCCGTTGGTCAAGGCGGTGTCAACGGTGGTGGGGCAGACCCGATCCGCCTCGTTTCAGCGGGTATTGTCACGGATTAAGGATGCCATTGAGGAAGGAAGCAGTTTTGCCGATGCCCTGAAGTTGCATCCCCATGTGTTTTCACCCGTGTATATTAATATGGTGGCGGCGGGAGAATCTTCTGGAACCCTTGAAATTGTGCTGGAACGACTGTCAGACTTTGCAGAAAAACGGGAAGAAAGCAAAAAAAAGATCCAGGCATCCCTTGCCTATCCGATTATTATGTCGGTTATCGGGTCCCTCGTGTTGGTTATTTTACTGACCTATATTGTTCCCGGAATTATTGAAATTTTTTCAGACATGAACCAGACCCTGCCCAGGCCAACCTTGATTCTGATCGGTGTGAGCGATTTTTTTAAGTCTTTCTGGTGGGCGGTTGTGTTGTCCCCTGTGGGGATAATGGGCATTTTATATTACATACGGAAAACCGAAAAAGGGGTGTTGATCACCGATGGAATGATGATCAGCCTTCCCATTGCCGGTAATTTAATTCAAAAACTGATAGCGGCACGGTTTTCAAGGACCCTGGGGTCTTTGCTTGAAAACGGGGTTCCCATGCTAGCCTCCTTAAAAATTACCCGGAGTATTGCTGGGAATAAAGTGATTTCCGATTTGATTGGAAGGGCCATTGACAGTGTAGAGCAGGGAGGAGAATTGGGGGAAACCCTTTCTAAAAGCCGGTTTTTTCCGACACTGGCATCCCAGATGATCAAGGTAGGGGAAAAAAGCGGGGAAATGGAGAAAATGCTGGAAAAATCAGCTGATCTTTATGAACGGGATGTCGAATCTGCCCTGGCGGCCGCGACCTCATTGATAGAACCGATTATTATTCTGGTCATGGGCGTGGTGGTGGGACTGATTATCATGGCCATCTGCCTGCCCATTGTCGAGATTAACCAGTTGATGGTATAAAAGGACCGCAAAAGATTGGCGATCAGAAGGGGTGATTTAATGTGAACAGGTAGGCATTGTTTATGGGATCCACTTTGACAGCTATATTAAATTCCCGGTTGAGAATTTTGATCTGTTGCGCCTTGTTGTATTTGTGGGCGGCAGTTACAGATCCATAGATATTACCGGTGTAAAAACCGGTTTCAACAAAGGTGATCACACCGCCCAGGGCATTATTACCACGGTCAAAAGATTCATAGGCCGCATACATGAGCCCGGCATTCAGGCAAAAGGTAACAAACGCATCGTGGTAGCGTTCGCAATATAAAAACCCTCCGCCGGGTATGATGGCAAACAGCCCCGACAGAACCGGGTTTTTTTTGGGAGCGTTTTTGGTTTTTTGAATGGATTTTATCTGCTGATCTGTTCCCAGTTTTTCGGCATTGACAGGGGAGATCATGGATAGATATTTTTCGGCCTGGTCAAGGGAGTCTGTCCCCAGATTTTTAGATGCCTGAACCTGGATCTGGGCCAGCTGATGATAGATTTTGTCCCGCGTATCTGGATCATCTGTTAATTTCAAAAAATTTTGCAATACAATCTGGGCATATCCCGTATTTCCCATTTTCATGAACGCCTGACTCTGCATGAAATAGGATTCAAGGGTGTAGAGCGATTCTTTTTCCCTTCGGATGATCTGGTCGAAAGCTTTTGCTGCGTCATGGAAAAGACCTGCGTGATACAGGGCCATGGCGGTTTTAAAGTTTGCTTCAAGAATTCTGGGATCTGTTGGAAAGAAATGGACAAAGCGCTTAAACTCCACCTGGGCTGCCCCATGGTCCCGGGTCGTGTAGAGGCTGTCGGCATAGCGAAACTGCATGTCAGCTGTGATGATCAATTTTGTTTCAGCTGCCACTAGGTTTTGGGGAAAAAACAGGGTTAGAAAAGCAAGCGCCAGGATACATTGTTTCATTTAGGGTCCATTTTGGTTTTGGGTTTGTTAAACCACCAGAAATCATTTGCGTCAACCGGATCAAGGGTATGGGATTTGCCGTTAATATAGCGGGAGGGAGAAATGTCCACCTCGTCTCTGCCGCATCGCACTATCCGGTCACAGCTCATGATCCATCCCATGACCCATCCATGTTTTTTAAAGGCCTGGGCCGCATATTGAGAACAAGAAGGAACCATGGTGCACCGGTCGCCATCTGCCACCGAGATATGATCCTGGTAAAACTCAATGAAATGATTTTTATGGGGGAGGGCTTGAGATTGAGATTGATCCTGGGCCGGTGAAAAACCAGCCATCAGGAGGGGAAAAATAACAGACAAAGTGAGAACCATACGCCTATTCCTGGGTAACACGAAAAACCTCCCTTATGGAGGTAATCCCTTTGAATACTTTGATCATGCCGTCCTGGCGCAGGGTTACCATCCCTTTTTTAACGGCGAGTTCCTTAATTTGGTTTGCATCGGATGTTTTGAGAATGAGATTTCTTAACTCATCATCCAGTTCCATGATTTCAAAAATTGCCTGGCGCCCGGAATACCCTGTGTCGAAACACTGGGAACAGCCTTTGGGCTTATAAACGATTTTTCCGACCAAATCTTGTTGAGTACCGTTAATATTTTTTACATCTTCAGGGGTCAGGGAATATTCCTGACGGCAGTTGGGGCACAGGATTCTGACAAGCCGCTGGGCAATAATGGTGTTGACCGATGAAGAAATCAGATAGGGTTCAACCCCGAGATCCACCAATCGTGTGACAGCACCGGCTGAATCATTGGTGTGAAGGGTTGAAAAAACCAGATGGCCGGTCAGGGCAGACTGGATGGCAATGGCAGCGGTTTCAATATCTCTGATTTCTCCCACAAGGATGACATCCGGGTCCTGCCGGACAATGGAGCGTAAGCCTGCGGCAAAGGTGACCCCTGTTTTGGAATTGACCTGGATCTGACCAATTCCGGTGAGGTTGTACTCAACCGGGTCTTCAATGGTGATAATATTTTTATCCGGGGAATTGATTTCCGATAATCCGGCATATAGAGTGGTTGTTTTGCCGCTGCCGGTGGGGCCGGTCACAAGGACAATCCCGTTGTTTTGCCGGATGATTTTATGGAGCCGATCCTGGTTCGGGGCTGAAAGACCGAATTCCGTAAACTTTAGAAAGTAGCCGGACTTATTCAATAATCGCATGACCAGACGTTCTCCGAAACCTGTGGGAACGGTGGAAATACGGATGTCAATTTCTTGGTTTCCGATTCTGACCTGGGCCCGGCCGTCCTGGGGAATCCGCTTTTCTGCAATGTTCATACTGGCCATGACCTTAATCCTTGATATCAATGAGGCCTGAACTCCTTTGGGGGGGGTCAGCATCTCGTATAGGATTCCGTCAATTCGGTATCGGATCTGAAGTGTGTCCTGAAACGGTTCGATGTGGATATCACTGGCACCAGCTTTCACAGCTTTGGATATCATATGGTTCACCAGGCGAATGACCGGAGCGTCACTTGTGTCATCCAGTAAATCTGCGGTTTGTTCGATGTCGTCAATAATGGTGTATTCATTGTCTTCAATATCTTCAACCAATTGCCGGGTACTGTCCCCGGATCGGTCATACAGGGTATTGATGGCAGTGAGAATTGTATTCCTGGGAGCGAGAACCAGGGTAAACCCATCCAGCCGGATCCGGGCGGCCACATCATCCACAGGACACAGATCCGATGGGTCATTTACGGCCATCAGGGTTGTTTTGTCCTCTTTTACCAGGGGAACCACCCCTACCTTTTTTAAAAATGGTCTTGAAATATCTTGGGTCCAGTGGTCTAAGACATTTTCCATATCAAGGGTTTTCAGGACGGGGATTCCATACAAATGGCCCAGCGTTTCCAGGATTTCCTCTTCGGAAAAAAGCTTGGTTGCCAGAATGGATTCGATGATCCGCGTTCTGTCTTTCCGGCAGGCAGCAGAGATCTTTTTTGTTTGTTCCCGGGAAAGCTCTTTTTTTTCCGAGAGTATCTTTAAAAAATATTCTATCATTTTGTGTATGACCGTTCAGTCGTTATGGTTTGGGTTTTTCAACGGGTTTGCCTGACATAGTATCTTCGAATTCTTTTATTTTATCAAAGAGAGAAACATCCCCTTTTATCAGGGCGCTATCCGCGTGTTCTCTTTTTTCCTTGTATAATTGCTGGGCCTCAAGGGATCCTTTTACCACCCGCGGGGTGATAAAAACATACATGTTGGTTCGTTCTCCCCCATCGGATACGGTTTTAAATGCCCAGCCAAGCAAAGGAATAGACCCCAGGCAGGGGGTCTGGTAGGTCCCTCTGGTGGTGCTTTCGTCAATGAGCCCCCCGATGACGACGCTGTGGCCATCTTCAACAATGATGGTGGTCTCAATCTGTCTTTTAAAGGTGGTGGGTCTGTCCGTCTTGGGGGTGGTGGCCGTGGAATCCAGCACGGTCAATTCCTGAAAAATGTCCAGCTTTACCAGCCTTCCCTTGCTGATCTGGGGCGTAATTTTAAGGGTGACTCCTACATCTTTGTACTCATAGGAGCTATAGGTTTCGGTGCCCGATTCGGCTGCCGATCGTGTCTGATAAGGTATGTTTTTACCCACGGTGATGACGGCTTCTTCATTTTCCATGGTGAGGATCTGGGGAGTTGACAGGATGTTAACATCCTTGTCTTTCTGGTATGCTTGTACAATGGCCTGAATATCTGTGAAGGTTACACCACCGACATTAAAGCTTTTGCCCAGTACCCCGAGGGAAAATCCCTTGGGAAGGCTTCCATCCTTGAGGGCACCGCTAATGTTCTTATATCCATTGTCTTCGTCGGTGGCGCCAAATCCGCCGAACCCTATTTTATTGCCGCTGTCAAAGCTCTGGGCCGTTTTCCATTCGGTACCAACCGTAATTCCACTGGACACATTGACTTCCATGAGCAGGCATTCGATATAGACCATTGCCCGGGGGATGTCCAGTTTGGAAATTACCTCTTCCAACACCGGATAATCTTCCTTTTCTGCCATGATGATCAGGGAGTTGGTCGCCTTATCCGCAGAGATATGAACTTTTTGGGACAGGATGGGGGCTGCTTTTCTGCCCCCGGTGTTCTTT
>JAFLJU010000454.1 GCA_022712835.1 Desulfobacteraceae bacterium | reverse complement strand
CCAGCCCAGAGACTTGACCTTTCATCGAGGGTATGATTTTGTATTTTATTCTTTGAAGGAGGGATATGCATGGCCGATACATCAGAACCATTGGACCCGGAAAATTTGGACTTTGGGAAGGAGCTCAAGCGGTATCAGGATTTGTTTGAGAATGCGCCCATCGGAATTTTTCAGTCCACCCTTGAAACCAATCAGTTCATCAATTTAAATCCTGCCATGGCCCGATTACTGGGGTATAAAACCACAAAAGACTGTATTTACTCTGTTCAAAATATTGCCAGAGATATATATGTTTTGCCCCAAAGACGACGGGAGTTGCTTGAGCAAACCATTGAAAATGGCCCGTTATTGAATTTTGAAAATAAATTTCGAAAATCCGACGGAACCATCATCGATGGAAAAATCCATGCAAGGATCGCCCGGAAACAAGACGGTTCCATGGAATATCTGGAAGGCTTTTTTGAAGATGTTTCAAAACAAAAAGAGGTCCTGGAAGCCCTACAGCATAATGAAAAACATTATAGAAGCATATTTAAAAATACAGGGACCGGTACGATTATTGTCGAGAAAGATATGACCATTTCCCTGGCAAATGATGAATTTTTACGCATGACAGGATATGAGCGATCAGAGGTCGAAGGACAGATGAAATGGACCGAAATTGTGGCATTTCCTGAAGACCTCGGGAAAATGACGACCTATCATCTCCAGCGCCGCCAAGCTTCCGGTAAGACGCCTAAAAATTATGAATTCACCCTGGTTGACAAACAGGGAAACAAGAAAACCATTATGGCAAGGGTGGATGTGATCCCGGGAACCGGCAGAAGTGTCGGATCATTTAACGATATGACGCCCATGGTGCAGGCCCAGCAGTCCCTAAGAGAGAATGAAGCCCAACTCCGGGGAGTGCTGGAGGCCTTTGAAGGGTTTATCTATACCTGTTCAAAAAACCATCAGGTCACCTATTTAAATAAAAATCTGAAAAACATTGCCGGACAGACCATTGGGGAAAGATCCTGCCATGAGATTGTGTTCAAGCTTGCAACGCCTTGTGAATGGTGTCCCCTGGAAGCGGTATTCACCGGAAAAACCCGAAGACAAGAATTACTATGTCAACGGACAGGCCGGTGGTTTTATGCGGTCAGTTCACCCATTTTTGATGCCGGCAATCGGGTTATAAAAATGCAGACCGTACTACTGGACATCCACGAACGCAAGCAGGCGGAAATGGATATGAAAGCCAGGGAACACTCCCTTCACAAAGAAAACATCAAACTTCGGGCGGCCATAAAAGACCGCTACCAGTTCTGCGGTATTGTCGGCAAGAGCCGTCCCATGCAAAAAATCTATGAGTTAATTTTAAGGGCATCCAAGACAGATGCCAATGTCATCATTTACGGAGAATCCGGCACCGGCAAGGAGCTGGTTGCCCGAGCCATCCATGAGATGAGTGACCGCAGCAAGGAAAACTTTGTCCCGGTGAATTGCGGGGCCATCCCGGAAAATCTTCTTGAAAGTGAGTTCTTTGGTGTCAAAAAAGGGGCCTTTACAGGGGCAACCCAGGACCGTCCCGGATTTTTGGATCATGCCGGAAAAGGAACTCTCTTCCTTGATGAACTGGGAGAAATTGATCTGAACATCCAGGTCAAGCTGCTAAGGGTTCTTGAAGGAGCGGGATATACCCCGGTGGGAGGACGGCAGACAAAGGAAACCAGGATGCGCATCATTGCAGCAACCAACCGGGATCTCCATGATCTGGTAAAGCAGGGAAGGATAAGAGAAGACTTTTTTTATCGGATTCACATCCTTCCCATCTATCTTCCTCCCCTGAGGGAGCGCAGGGAAGACATTCCCCTCCTGGTGGATCATTTTTTTAAAAAACACCAAACTGGAAAAATCAGACTTCCTTTGTCCGGCCTTGTACTCGAGGAATTACAAACCCATGACTGGCCCGGAAATGTCCGGGAACTTGAAAATACCCTTCACCGGCTCGTCAATCTGGACGGCCTGGAATTTCTCAGCAACCCGACAATGAAACCCCATGACAATCCCGGAGGGGAATCATTGTCCACTGATAATCCTGAACTCAGTCTAGGCAAGGCATTAAGTCGGTTTGAAAAAAAGTATGTCACCCGTATGCTGGACCACCATCAATGGAACAGGCGGGATACGGCAAAGGCCTTGTCCGTGGGCCGAAAAACCCTGTATTTAAAAATGAAGGCCCTTGGGATTGAGAACACGGGTCAATAAGTTCCCGTCGGGTCAATGTTTACCCATTTTTGCCATCCTCCCCCGATGCGTCCCTTTCAACAGCAAGGGGTCTTAGAATGGGTTAATCTTGACCCATTTTGCTCTCTTTTTGGACTTTCCGGAATGGCGGGAAACAATGGCATAAATTACAACAACAGGTTTATGGGAGAGAAATCAAAAGGTCGTCACGAACCCGGTTGCAGATCGTTTTTGCCCTGGCATGAAAGTTGTAAGTTCTGTCTGCAGATCCAGACAACTCACGGTTTATAAAGAAGATTGCAAGGCGTTTAAACAAAAACTTTGGGTAAAATCAAGCAAACCATCCAACTGAAAAGGGGGCAAAAAAATGAATGATCGCCTGAAAAACAATTTATCCGCAGAGGACAAAGCAAGATTCGGTACATTGAACAAGGAAAATATTGATTTTCTCATGGAACGTTACAATCGGGTGAACCGATTAGTGATCGCGGACATGATCCGGCGCAGCGCCTATCATTATCCGGACAAGACAGCCCTGATCTTTGGGGATAAATCCCTGACATATGCCGAGTTAGAGGCTGCGAGCAACCGGGTGGCCAACGGCCTCACCGATCTGGGGGTTGAAAAGTATGACCGGGTGGCAATCCTGGCTCACAATACCATTCACCATGTTCTGACCTGGCTGGGATGCTGTAAGATCGGAGCGGTTTACCTGGCCATCAACTATCTGTTAAAGGGAAAAGACGTTAGCTATTGCATTGATCACTCGGAAAGCCGTGTGTTTATCGTGGAAGATTCGCTCTACGAACTGGTCAGCGAGGTTCTGGATGAGATGAAAACCGTAAAAAGCCTGATCTGGTCCGATGATGTTGACGGACAGGCGCCGCCCAATGATCGGTTCAAAAATTTTGAAACCTGGTATCAGAGCTTTCCATCAACGGAACCCGATGTGATACTCCGGGCTGAAGACCCCTGCCAGATGACCTATACCAGTGGAACCGAATCCCTGCCCAAGGGAGTTATCATCAGCAATCAGGCCTTGATTGCACAATATATGGGGGCCATCATTGACGGCCGGTATAGTACCGACGACATCAATGTGAATGCCCTTCCCATCTATCATTGCGCCCAACGGGATGTGTTCTTGAATCCCCTGTTCTGGCTGGGCGGCACCAATATCCTCATGGCGCCGAATATTGAGCAGATTCTCAAAACCATTGACAAATACAGGGCCACCATGTTTTTTGCCCCCCCCACCGTCTGGATCGGCATGCTGCGGCATCCTGATTTTGACAAATTTGATCTTTCCTGCCTGAAAAAATGTTACTACGGCGCCTCCATCATGCCGGTGGAAATATTAAAGGAACTCCTGGAACGCCTTCCCGGTGCCGGTATTTACAATTATTATGGTCAGACCGAGCTTGCGCCTTACCATACCATCCTGAAGGCAGAAGATGCGGTGGGAAAATTGGGATCAGCCGGTATGGCCGGTCTAAACATGGAAACCCGCCTTGAGGATCCCCTGGGACAACCCGTCACCACCATGGGTGATCCCGGGGAAATTTGCGGCAAGGGACCCCATGCCATGATCATGTATTTCAAGGAGCCGGAAAAAACTGAAGCAGCCATGAAGGGCGGATGGTTTCATTCCGGCGACATCGGCATTGCCGATGAAGACCGGTATATTTCAGTGGTGGACCGGAAAAAGGACATGATCAAAACCGGGGGAGAAAATGTCGCCACCAGCGAAGTGGAAGAGGCGATTTACCAGGACAAACGGGTGGAGGAGGTGGCTGTCATCGGCCTGAACCATGCCAAATGGGTGGAGGCGGTGGCCGCAATTGTGGTTCCCCGAAAGGGTGAAACCATCACCGAAAAAGAAATTGTGAACCTGTGTAAAGAACATCTGGCCGGGTTCAAGGTACCCAAAAGGGTTATCATCGTGGAGTCTCTCCCCAAGACCCCCACGGGTAAAATATTAAAACGAAATATGCGGGACCTGTATAAGGATCTTTTTTCATAAAGGATGCCCACATGAATAATGCGTGAAATATTCACGCATTATTCATGTGGTTCAGCGAGAATTGCTGGTCCTTTTCGCGGTTCCTTGACATTCTGGGCATTCCTGGTATTATTTAAATCATTATCCCCTTGAAATAACATTTTTTCTACCTTGTCTGTTTTACGAATTTCGTAACCCCAACCCGATATAAGGAGGCGTATTATGGTATCTGTTAAACATTTGGCCATCTGTGTATTGCTGGGTATGGCACTTGTATGTGCCGGTCCAGCCAAGGCCGAAACATGGAAAATAACTTCCCTGAACTGGCAGCCCTATTCAGGGGCTGAAATGTCCAGCCAGGGCAATTCCATACAGAAACTACGGCTGTTGCTCGAGGAACACGGTATCACCCTGGTGGTTGAGTTCTATCCCTGGAAACGAGCCCAGCACCTGGCCGGCAAAAGTGAGTATATCGGGTATTTTCCGGCCTGGCCCGAAGAGGTAGGCAAAGGATTTACAGCATCTCCGGCCGTGGATACCTCGGTCATCGGCTATATAAAACGAAAAGACGATAAGATTGATTTTGACACTGTGGAAGGACTGTTTGAAAATTACAAAGTGGGTATCGTATCCACCTACGTGTATCCGGCATCGGTTGAGGCGGCAATGAAGGCCCATCCCAAAAACACGGATAAGAGCTCAGATGAGGTCTCCCTGTTGAAAAAATTATCCGGGGGACGTTTCCAGGTTGCGCTGACCGACCCCAATGTCATGATGTACCTGGCGGGCAAAGAAGGCATTTCCAATGTGGAACCACTTCCCAAAATCCTGGAGAACAAGCCTTTAGTAATTTCTTTCCGCCAGGGGGCGGAAAATCAAAAACGGATTGATTTTCTAAAAAAAATACTGGGTAAATAAAGATCCAATGGCCCGGTGCTCTGGCAGAATATTTTATGCCAGTCACCGGGTAATCTCCCCGTGAGCCCATTCTCTTTGCGGCTTCATATAAATCTCAGACCATGGCCCGGGGCATGACCACATAGAGCAGGTTAAAATCATCCGGGTCAACCTGGTTAGAAACGGTACCTGGCTTACCGGGTCTATCTCAGCAATCATTGAGCAATTTATTTTTCAGTCAAAAAAGATAAAATCACCTGGGTGATTTGCGTTGGCTGCTCCTCCTGGAGAAAATGTCCTGCATTGTCGATGCCCACCCGCTGGGCATTGGGCATGATGCCGTTTAACTTTTTTGCAAGGCCATAGGGGAAAAACCGGTCTTTCTTCCCCCAGAGGATTAGGGTTGGGCAATTAATTTTTGCCAGGGATTCTGGTGATTCTGTCATCTGTTCCGGGGGGACGGCTATGGTTCGGGAAAAAGCGATTTTTCCTTGTTTGGCTGCCACCCAGGGGCCTTGAAATTTTTTTACCAATTGGGGCGTAAGCAATTTGGCGTCAAAGAATCCTGAGCCAAGCACTTGTTTAAATACCCAGGGAAAGAGGAAAAATCGGGTGAGCCAGGGCTGTTTCAGCAGGGAAATGGTCAAGGAGAGGGCCCAAGGCCAGTTTGAAAAAGGGCTGGTGTTCATGATGATAAATTTATCCAGTCGTTCCGGGTGACGCACAGCAAAACTTAAGCCTGCCATTCCCCCGAGATCGTGGGCAACCAGGCTGGCCCGATCCAGGCCAAGGGCATCATAAAAATCCAGGATAAAGGTTCTCAAAAAATTCAGATCATAGACTTGTTCTTCGGGTTTGTCTGACTGGCCATGACCTGGAAGATCCGGTGCGATGACGTAAAAATCCTTTGAAAGTCCAGGGATGATTTTATCCCACAGGGCACTGGAAGAGGGCCAGCCATGGAGCATTACCAAAGGGGGATTTTTTGGATTTCCTGCTGTGAGATAAAAAATATTCATCTTGGTTTTGAGCTGGATCCACTGAGTTTTCATGGTGCCTCCTTTATTTAAAAATAGGTTCATACCTAATGAACAGGTGACGTTGACTGGACGACCAGCCAAATAATTATTCCAAAGAAACTGCCAGGCCGAACTTTGGAAAAAGGCCTAGCAGTTGGTTGTGAGCAGGTCCTCAATGCTAGTGGTCATTGCATCCCAAATGGCCTGATCCTGGCAGAGTTCGGGTTCGGTGAGCAGTTGCAGGCCCATTCCATCCACAAGGCCGGTAATGATGGTGGCCAAGGCTTTTGGAGGCAAGGCAGGTGAGATCTCACCCTGCTCCGTGGCCAGGGTTAATCCCTTTTCCAGGGCCTGGCGAAATTGCCCGTACAGGGAGGTTAATTGGTCTTTTACCACAGTACTTTGGCGGGCCACGGCAAAACCCTCAAAAAAAAGATGGAAAAAATCAGGGTCTGTCTCCATGACCACCCTCAGCAGAGAGACAATACCCTCGGCATATCCCTGGGGGGTGTGGTGTTGGTCAAACACATCTATGATCATAGCAATGCTGATTTCCATATTGGCTTTGATCACCCGGGCCAGCATTTCATCTTTGGAGGAAAAATAATAGTGGAGCAGGCCCCGGGAGACGCCGGCCTCTTTGGCAACGGCATTAATGGTGGTTCCCATATAGCCGTTCCTGGCCAGAACCCGGCTGACAGCGGCGAGTATCCTCTCTGCCTTTGGATCTGGCTTGTTCTTTTTATCTGTGGAACTTTCCATTGTTTTGCTCCGCTATCCTATGAAAAAGTTGGACGACCAGCCAAGACTACCATGGTCTTTTTGGGGTGGCAAGTATTTTTTTTGGGGCCATACAATCAAGGAATCAATATAAAAGAATTCCACGAAACAAAATATTGTCCTGCTAAATAACAAAATAATATTGTATCTCATTTCTTTTTTGCAAAAGCCATGGTTTCATCTGGCTTATTTCTATAATAATCTTGCACAAAAAAACAAAGATCACTATACTGATCGGATTTTAAATGGGAAATGACTTGGTCTATAATTATTAATAACAACAGAGTATTATATTGAAAACTATATCCTCTTTTAAAAATAATATTATCGCTGATTTTTCAACGAAGAAATATGCGTTTCTTCAGTATGAATCAGACGATAAAATCAAAGAGGTTCAGACAACCTTATTTTTAAACCATTTGCATTATACCCTTGGGCACTCTCCTTTTTACAAGAAACTGTTTTCTGAAAACCAAATTGATTTGAATGATATCAACACGCTGTCTGATATTGGAAAACTGCCTTTAACAAAGAAACAAGACCTTTCTGATACCGACCCATTTTTAAGTGTGGACGATTCAAAGATTGTAGATATCTGTCTTACTTCTGCAACTTCCGGTTCGTCACCCACCGTTATTTCTTTGACAAACTCTGATCTTTCAAGGCTTGCATACAATGAGGAACTTGCCTTTGAAATGGCGGGCATCACGAATCTGGACACGATGTTGATATGTGCGGCTTTAGATCGATGCTTCATGGCAGGCCTTGCTTATTTTCTGGGCGGTACAAAATTAGGCGCAAAAATATTGCGAAGTGGTGCAGGAAGTCCTTCCCAGCACTGGGAATTGATTAATTTGACCCATGCAACGGCGATTGTCGGTGTCCCCTCCTTGATGTACAAAATTGGTCAATATGCCATGGAAAACAATCAAGACCCGGCGGCCACGGGGATAAAAAGACTGATTGCCATTGGAGAGCCGACAAAGGATGCAAACCTCAAACTTCTTCCCATTGCAACACAATTAGAAGAAATGTGGGGGGCAAAAATTTATTCCACCTATGCTTCTTCGGAAATTGCCACCACTTTTTGTGAATGTTCTGCTAGATCAGGTGGCCACCTTAGACCTGAATTAAATATTATTGAAATTTTAGATGATAATGACCAACCCTGCAAAGATGGTGAAAAAGGAGAGGTTGTCATCACCCCTCTGGGGGTTGAAGCAATGCCCTTAATCCGATTTAAAACCGGTGACATCTCATATTTGATTACGCAAGAATGCGCTTGCGGACGCACAACCAAAAGACTTGCGCCTATTATTGGCAGAAAAAATCAAATGTTAAAATACAAGGGAACAACGGTGTTTCCCAATGCTATTTTATCCAGTCTTGAGGGGGACCTACGATTCCACGGTGGATATATTGAAGTTAAAAAAAACAATGACGGCACCGACCGGATTATACTCTATGCGGCCTTAAGTAAAGAGGCCCAATCAATAGATTGGATCAAGGATGTATTGCGGGCAAAGGTCAGGGTCGTACCGGAGATTGAATTGATCACCCGGGAAGCCGCAGATAAAAAGATATATCAATTTGATAAAAAACGAAAAAGACTCACTTTTTTTGATTTACGAGACATTAAATAATTTAAGCACCAATAATAATTTAAACAAAGATAGCTTAAACAAAGATAACAGGTGATATAAAAATATGGATGACCGGCCAGCAATTAACCTAACGGGAAATGATCTGACATACAAAGATGTGGTTTCCCTGGGGATTGGAGATAAAAGAGTAGAACTTGATGAAATGGCCATTGAAAAATGTAAACGGTCAAGACAATTTCTTGAAGATGCGATCAATGAAAAGAAAATTATCTATGGAGTGAACACCTCTTTTGGCCCCATGTGCAATAAGATCATCAATGACAAAGAGATAGAAACCCTTCAAAGCAATCTGATTATCAGTCATGCAGCAGGATTAGGGGCACCCCTTTTACCCTATATTGCCATTGGCGTTCTAGTGGTCCGGTTAAACACGCTTGTAAAAGGATACTCTGGCGTGAGAATCGAGCTTTTAGAATTAATGAAGGATATGATCAATCATGAAATCGCCCCTTATATTCCGGAATGTGGCAGTGTGGGTGCTTCAGGGGATTTAATTCACCTGGCCCATATGTCTCTTGCCATTATCGGTAAGGGAAAAGTCTATTTAAAAAAAGAATTGATGGATGTTGAACAGGCATTTGAAATAACGGGACTTAAGCCCCTCACCCTAAGTTATAAAGAAGGGTTGGCATTGATGAACGGAACGGCTGCCATGACTGCCATTGCCGCATTTACCCTCTTTGGTGCCCAAAAACTATTAAATATCGCCTGCATTAATGCGGCTTTTTCCATTGAGATTTTTGGAGGTATTGATGATGCGTTTGATGAGGATTTGCATCTTGTAAAACCCCACCCTGGACAGATTGCCATTTCTGACACAATTAAAAAGCTCTATGCCGGAACAAAAAATATCACCATCAGAAAAAACATGCACGACAAAATCAGAAACCAGAACGATTCCGACATCCCGGTTTTTGAGACAGATGTTAATGTTCAGGATGTTTATTCCATCAGATGTACCCCCCAAATTCTGGCGCCGGTAAGAGAAACACTTGAGGCGGTTATTAAAACGGTTGAAATAGAGGCCAATTCTACAAATGATAATCCCATCATCATCCCTGAAAAGAAAAAAATAATCCATGGTGGCAATTTCCATGGCCAAAGTATCAGTTTTGCCATGGATTCGCTTTGCATTGCTATTTCAACTTTATGTAATTTGTCTGAAAGGCGCCTTAACAAATTGCTTGATAAAAATCTTAATGAAGGGTTGCCAGAACAGCTTATCCCGGGAGAACTCGGACTTACCATGGGTTTTATGGGGGCGCAATACCTTGCAACCTCCACCACGGCTGAAAACAGAAATCTGGCAAATCCCATGAGCGTAAACTCCATATCCTGTAATGCAACAAATCAGGATGTTGTCAGCATGGGAACCGTGGCAGCAAGAAAAGCGTTCAAGCTTGTATCCAATGCCAAGCATGTTGTCACCCTTGAAATACTGGCGGATTTACAGGCACTTTCATTTCGAAATGCAGACAACTTAGGTCACGGGACCCAGAAAATTTATGACATCCTGAACGAAAAGTTTGAGGTGTATGATAATTCAAAAATTTTCCATGAGAGTCTTGTAGAATTCAGAACCCTTCTTTTTTCAAGTCAGCTTTTTGATGATATCTCAATCTATTATTAAATAGTTCATTAAGTTATGGAAAAAAAATCCCCCAAGATATTAATTGTAATCCCTTTGTACAACCATGCAAAAACGATTACAAAAGTGATCAGGCAATGCCTCACAGTTCATGATGCGATTCTTGTTATAGATGACGGAAGTGAAGATTTACCCGAAAACCCATTTGAAGATTTAGATATCTTTTTTATAAAGCATGACAAAAATCGGGGGAAAGGGTCTGCCATCATGACTGCGGCAAAAGAGGCTGCAAAACAGGGCATGACCCATATTGTAACAATAGATGCAGATCTTCAGCACCACCCAAAAGATTTCTTATTGTTTAAACAGGCCATTGTTGAAGATCAAGCAGCCGTGTTTGTCGGAAAAAGAGATTTTACTTCTCCCCACATACCCGGGATGTCAAAATTTGGAAGACAATTTTCCAATTTCTGGTACCGGGTGCAAACAGGACACTCTATTGGGGACGCGCAATCCGGATTCAGGGCCTATCCCTTGTTTGTTCTTGAGAACTTGAAATTATCACAAACCCATTTTTCATTTGAAATAGAAGTTCTTGTTAAGGCCGCCTGGGCAGGTATCAAGGTTCGTGATATCGATATCGGTGTGTATTACCCGCCAAAGGGAACAAGGATCTCTCATTTTAAGCTCATAAAAGATAATCTAAGGCTGACACATTTGAATGTGCTGCTGACCCTTCGATCTTTTATTCCCATTCCCTTTAAAAAGTTATTAGGGGAAGAGGATGTCAAATTCTCGATTTTCAAACCGATCAAATCCATCCGGCATTTTCTTTCAAATGAGATATCCCCATTCACCATCGCCCTGTCCGGTGCCATCGGGGTTTTTTTGGGAACACTGCCCCTGATTGCGGCCCATACCTTGATCATTTTGTTTGTAACCGGTTTTTTTAGACTCAATAAAGTGGTTGCCGTTGGTGCAAGTACGCTTTGCATGCCGCCCATTGTTCCTGCAATCTGTATTGAAACCGGCTATTATTTAACCCATCAGGGGAAATTTTTGACGGATATTTCCCTGGAAACCCTTGGAACCCAATGTCTGGAAAGACTATATGAATGGTTTTTAGGATCATTGATTGTGGCGCCTATCTTAAGCATTGTTGTTTTTCTTGTTTTTTTTATCTTTGCAAAGGGTATCTTTGCAAAAGGGCTTAAGCCATGGAGGGAGAAAGAGTGAATCCGAACAAAAATAAATGGGACAGCAAAAGTCACGGGACAAAGTTTGGTCACAATTTTTTCTATTTTGCCATCCGGTTTGGCGGACGAAAAGTGGCCTACTTTTTCTTGTATTTTATCGCCTTTAATTATTCTATTCTGTTTCCTTCCATCATCAAAAAAACAAATCCCTATTTAAAAAAACAATTTCCCAATGCCGGTTTTTTTCAAAGAGCCGGGCATCGATATCTGTTGATATTAAACTTTGGCCGCATACTGATAGACAGGGCCATTGTCGGAATTTTAGGTCCCCAATCAATCAATGCCACCTTCCGTGATTATGAAAAAATGAAAGCCATTGATTCAGGCTTTATTTTGCTGATCTGCCATGCCGGCGGGTGGCAGGTTGCCATGTCTGCACTGGATGTACTGGACAAACAGGTCAACTTCTTAATGCTCAGAGACGAAAAAGACATTGATAAACATTATTATGAGCACAATGAGACTGCCAATAAAATCAATATTATTAATCCCGAACAATTTCTTGGCGGGTCCATTGAGATACTCAATGCGCTGAAAAATGATGAGGTTGTCTGCATGATGGGGGACAGAATTTTTAGTGAGAGTGAGCGATCCATGGAAATGGATTTTTTAAAGGGAAAGGCAATGTTTCCCTTCAGTGCGTTTAAAATGTCTTCCATATCTCAAAAACCCATTATTGTATTATATTCTTATAAACAAGGTCCTTGCGAATACGAAGCCTATATATCAACGATTATTCATGTCCCGCCAAAATTGGGAAAACATCAGGAAAAATACAGACCCTATATGGAAATATTTGTAAACTCTCTGGAATCATTTATTAAGGATCACCCGTATCAGTTGTTTAATTTTTTTGATATGTGGCATGAAAATCACGAGGAGCCAAATGAGTAACAAGATTCGGGTTGCTGTTTCAGGGATGGGGTGTTTAAGTGCACTTGGGCTATCTGTGGAGTCCTGTATGAAGAACATGTTGGCAGGAGTCAGAAAACTCAATCCTCCCCAACGATTCTCAACCACCCATGAAATTCAATACCCTGTGTTTGAAATTACAAACCAGTTTAAAAAACCTGAGTCTAAACCCAATCAGGATTTAACCCTGACCGCCCAGATGGCCATAGCAGCGGTTTATCAGGCACTGGAAGATGCCAGGATAGACAAATCATATCTTGAAAAAAAGCGGGTGGGGGTCTGTATGGGAACCACCGTTGGCAGTGCATTAAATAACGATCAATTTTATATTGATTTTCGAGATCAAAAACAACCGGGCATGACACCCATCAAACGATTTTTAAAAAGCAACCCGGCCGCAGCGGTTGCCAGAGAATTTAATTTAAGCGGTCCTGTCCAGACCATTGTGAATGCCTGTGCATCCGGAACCGATGCCATTGGCATGGGGGCTTCCTGGATAAAGGCAGGGCTTTGTGATCTGGTGATTGCCGGGGGTACAGACGAGCTTTGCAAAACCACTTATAATGGATTTATCTCTTTAATGATCACCGATCATGCCCCGTGTAAACCCTTTGATGCAAACAGAAAAGGTTTGAATCTTGGAGAAGGAGCTGCCGCACTTATTCTTGAACCCTGCTCTGGGGGGCAGCCTGTTAATGAACCAAGGTGCTTTATCCAAGGCTATGGGTCTGCCTGTGATGCCTATCATTTAACAGCGCCTCACCCCGAAGGGGTCGGGTTAAAACGAGCGATACGACAGGCATTAAAAGAAAGCCAGATTGACCCCAAAGAGGTTGGATTTGTGAATGCCCATGGAACCGGAACAACGGAGAATGATAAAGTGGAAAGCCTTGTGCTGTCACAAATACTGCCGGATATCCCGTTTTTTTCAACCAAAGGATACACCGGACACACACTGGGAGCTGCCGGGGCAATAGAAGCTGTTTTCACCATATATCATCTGAATCACAAAACCATTCCTAAAAGTATCGGGTTCAGCCAACCGGATCTGTCCTTTACACAATTTCCCATCACCGAGAATATGAGTGTTTCCTGCACCTCGGCAATGTCTGAATCCGTGGCGTTTGGCGGCAATAATTCAGTACTGATATTTTCGGAGAACTAAAAAAATGGATAAAAACGCATACGATCTTATCATTATTGGCTCGGGAATAAGCGGCATGACCGCTGGAATCATTGCCGCAAAAGAAGGAGAGAAGGTCCTTGTCTTAGAGCAGCATTCTGTTCCCGGCGGACTGATGCAAACCTATAAAAGAGCCGGGATGCTGTTTCCCACAGGGGTTCACAGGCTGGGATCCTTAAATCCGGGAGAACCCCTTTGGTATTATTTTAAGTATATCGATATTCTTGACCGTTTAAAGCTTGTCAAACTGGATGAAAATTGTTTTGAAAAAATATATTTTCCCGGAAAAACCTATGACATCCCCATGGGACACGCGCAATACAAACAAAGACTGTTAGAAAACTTTCCCGATGAGAAACAAGCGATTTCGACCTATTTTTCTGATTTAAAAACAATTATCGCAAATATTGGCATGTATGATCCCAGTGTGAGCCCAGAAAAAGATCTGTCCATGCAATACACAGGATCAATGGAGGATTATTTTAAATCCATTAAGGTTTCAAACCAGCTGAAAAGCCTTTTATATGCCAACAATCCTTTATATGGGATTTCCAGTAAACACTGTACCATGTTAACCCATTTCATCATTTCAGATTGCTATTTAAACTCAAGCTTTAGAATTGATGAAGAAACTACTCCCCTGGCGGGTGCACTGATGGATAGCTTTAAATCCCATGGCGGGGAGGTTATCAATAACGCCTTGGTTAAAAAGCTTATCACAAAAGAAGGCGCCTCCATTGGCGTCAGTTTAGACAATGGAGACAAAGTTTTTTCAAACAAAGTGATATATTCTGGCCATCCATCCATGATCCTTGACATCTGCCCTCCCGAATTGTTCAGACCGGCCTACCGAAAGCGGCTGGCAAATGCCCAGGATTCATTTGGCGTATTTGGAGTGGCACTCAAATTTAACAATATTGATTGTCCTGTTAAAAATAATGATGCCTTTGTCTATGATTCCTGGGAGGTTGATTCCCATTATTACCGGAAAAACATATTGGAAGATGACAAAACAGGGGTGGTATTTTTAAGCGCCTTGCCGAACCAACCGGGAAAGCCATGTTCGGTGACCGCATTGACCGGTATCAGTGTAGAGGAAAATAGAATTTTAAGGCAGTATTACAAGGAATCAAAATTAGATAAATACAAACGTTCTAAAGATATTATAACCAAAAAAATAATGGACAACCTGAAAACAGCCTTCCCGGACATAATGGACCAGGCCCAAATTGTGGATACCTATTCTCCGGTCACTTTTTCACGGTATACCCTGACAAAAAACGGGTCTGCTTACGGTATTGTCAAAACAGCCGATAGATTTTTAGAAGCCATGTTTCAACCGGCCACCCGGATTAAAAATTTCTTCTTAACCGGCCAAAGCATTTCTTTTTCAGGAATTCATGGTTCCATTGTCAGCAGTATTGATTTATGTTCAACCTTGTATGGCAAAGATTATTTAATGAACAAAATTGTAAATTAGCGGAAATTGTTAAGATGAAACGAGTGGTTATAACCGGTATGGGAATTATCTCCCCCATTGGAAACAGTCTGGAACAAGTTTTTGAATCCCTTTTAAATAAGGTTTCAGGCATAAAAATCATTAAAGGCTGGGATGAGATCAACGGCTTGAACGTTAATATTGCCGGCAGTTGTGACGGGTTCGATGAAAAAAGGATAAACAGAAAAGACAGAAGAACCATGGGGTCCATGGCAATTATGGCATCTTTGGCAACCCTTGACGCCCTTGAACAGTCCGGAATAGACGAGAAGATCATCCAGTCTTCTGACACAGGTGTTGTCATGGGATCCACAACGGGTTCCGGTGCCAATATTGAACAGGTATTTTCGGATTTTTCTAGAACCAAAGGGATCAGCCTGCTTGAGGGTACTGCATTCATGAAAATCATGAGCCATTCTGTGGCAGCCAATGTATCGGCCATGCTGAAAACCCGTGGGCGTGTTCTTAGCCCCTGTTGTGCCTGCGCCACCAGTACCCAGGCCATTGGCGAAGGGTTTGAGATTATTAAAAACGGATATCAAAAGGTCATGGTGTGCGGGGGGGCGGACGATCTTCATCCTTCCACGGCAGCTGTGTTTGATGTCTTGCATGCTGCTTCAAGAAACTATTGTAAGAACCCTTCTGCAACACCCAAACCATTTGACCTCCATAGAGACGGCCTGGTGGTCAGTGAAGGGGCTGGCGCTGTTATCTTAGAAGAGTATGAACATGCAAAAAACAGAAATGCCACCATCCTGGGTGAAATAAAAGGATACAGCACCTGTTGTGATGGTGAGCATATGACATCTCCCCAGCCGGATGGCATGATACGATCCATGAAGGGCGCCCTAGAGTCGGCAAATTGTCATATCAAAGATATTGATTATATCAACGCCCATGCAACCGGAACCTTAAAAGGGGATATTGCCGAAGCTATTGCCATCAAAACTCTTTGCGATGACACTATCCCTGTGAGCGGAACCAAGGGATATACCGGCCATACACTTGCTGCAAGCGGTGTCATGGAAGTGATATTTTCCACTTTAATGATGAACAATGACATGATTATCCCCACACTGAATCTTGAAACAATCGATCCTGCCTGTGCCGGTATTTTCCATGTCCAAAAGAAAATAGAGAAAAAGGTAGAAAGGGTCATGACCAGTAATTTTGCCTTTGGCGGCATCAATGCTACGCTGATTTTACAAAAAACCACTTCATAATAGAAAGGGAAAAAACATGGTTGAAAAAATAATTGATAATGTCCAGATTGCCCTTGTAACCGGTGCCAGCAGAGGGATCGGAAAAGCCATTGCCAAAAGTCTCGCAAGCACTGGGCGCCATGTGTATATTAATTTTCATTCCAATGTCGAAAAAGCCCAGCAAACCCTTGACGAAATCCTTGCCGAGGGGGGAAAAGCACAGCTTTTGCAATTTGATGTAACGGATAAAGAAGCCTCTGAAACAGCTCTCAAACAGATTTACAAAAATCATGGCAAAATCGATATCCTTGTTAACAATGCCGGAATCAAAGATGATATGCTCATGGTTTGGATGAAAAAAGAAAATTGGCAACGGGTATTGGATGCAAACCTGACCGGTTTTTTTAATGTGACACGACTGGTGGTGAAACACATGCTTCCAAAACGCTGGGGCAGGATCATCAATGTGACATCCACATCAGGTCAGGCAGGCCAGGCAGGCCAGGTAAATTATTCTGCATCAAAAGCCGGCCTTATCGGTGCCACCCAGGCGCTGGCCAAGGAAATTGCCAAGCGAAAAATTACGGTGAATGCAGTGGCTCCTGGATTTATCGAAACAGATATGACCCAGGACCTGCCGATGGATCAGATTGTAAAATCGATTCCGGCAGGAAGAGTTGGCAAGCCGAGTGAAGTTGCCGCAGCCGTTATCTTTTTGTGTTCCGAAGAAGCTGCCTATATCACCGGCCAGGTCATCGGTATCAATGGCGGTGTCTTCTAATAACCGGTATGGCCGGAGCGCAGGTATTTGCTCCTAGACAATGAAAAATAAAACAGCAAAATAAAAGTATAAATAAACTTCCATGAAAAAAAACTATTTTAAGAGATCAGAAGATGACCCGGAACCGCTGAGGGGAATTGTGGAGCGGCAGGTCCGGTTTAACGAGGTTGATATGCTGGGTATTGCCTGGCACGGTCATTTTGTCAGTTATTTTGAAGATGCCAGAATTGCATTGGGTCAACAATATGAAATGGGCTATATGGATCTTTTTTCTAAAGGCATCATGGCCCCTGTGAAAAGTGTGCATGTCGA
>JAFLJU010000565.1 GCA_022712835.1 Desulfobacteraceae bacterium | reverse complement strand
AATGGTTACCAACTGCACGATGGAAAATTTTTATCACCACACCTTGCAGTTGGTTGAAAAAAAATAGTTAGCTTTCCTGGGGTATTTCAACCCCATTCTTTTTCAAAAATTTCCCAAACGCGACATCAACCTCACGGATATGCTCAAAAAGCCATTTAACCAAAAGAGTGTCAATGGAATCGGCAAGCGATTGCGTAGCACCGTCTTCCTCAAAGTCCTCTTCAATGTTGGTTAAAGATGTCCTGAATGCTTCATGCATTTTCTTGTGATTTTCCAATTCTGGGTAATCATTTGCTACCATATGTTTTTCTTCGGCAGTGAAATGAAAATGAGTATAGTCAATCAGAAAATTGAGCGTTGTTGCAATCTTTGCGGGTCCCTGATGCGATTCCAATGATTGGCTCAAGTTGTTGAGATGTTTAATCAACATTTTATGTTGTTCGTCAATAAGTTCTATTCCAACAAACAAATCATTCGTCCATGTGATTTCTTTCATCTTTTGTTTATCCCCTTATAATTATTAATCTTTTATCTGATACATCTTTTTTAAGTATCGATTGCTCTTTTTAAGCTTTATTTCAAGCTCTCGAATCTTCCATGTTTACAAGATTTATGCCAATCAGCAAACGTCCCCTATTTTAAAGGGATTGAGTCCTAAAAGAAAAAAAATGTGTCCAAGATGATACACATAGGATTGAGGCAATATTGTATTAATATTGTCTCAAAAATTTAAACCAGAGGATTTGAGAAAAATCTCCCATCTTCCATATGTATAATGGTTTCAAAAAATTTCGTCAGGACTGAGTCTTTACAATAGCGTTTCGGATAGTCATTTTTTATCCAAAATTTTACGGATGGCAGTGGACAATTCATTTGTATTTAGTGGTTTTTCAATGTACTTTCTTATACCAATTTTTTTAGCACTTTCGCGGCTCATTTTATCGCTATAGCCAGTACATAAAATAATCGGTATGTCAGGCTGTATTTTTAAAATTTCCCTAGCAAATTTGTCTCCAGTCATCTGGGGCATTGTCATGTCTGTAATTACTAAATCAAACATATTCGGATTTGAACGAAATTGTTCCAAAGCTTCCACTGGATTGGTGTTGGTTTGAACTCTATAGCCAAGCCTTTCAAGAATCTGCTTTCCAATTTTTAGCAAGGCTTTTTCATCATCGACAAAAAGCACATTTTCATTTCCCATTAACAGTTCTCCAGAAGCTTTTTTTTCTTCGATGTATTTTTCTTCTATAACAGGAAACATCACTTTTATAGTGGTTCCTATATTGAGTTGGCTATCTACAATAATTGCACCATCGTGATTTTTCACAATCCCATGCACTACTGACAAACCGATCCCTGTTCCTTTATCGGTCTCTTTTGTTGTAAAATAGGGGTCGAATATCCGATCCTCTACCATGGGGTCAATACCATGACCCGTATCACTAACAGTCAACTGAATATATAAACCGGGGCTGGCTTGAGAAAATTTGTAGGATGATGGCTCATCTATTTCAATCTGTGTTAAATTAACTTCCAGAATACCGCCGTTCTCTTCCATGGCATGTGCGGCATTGGTGCACAAATTAATTACAACCTGATGAATCTGGGTTGGATCAGCCATTATGGGTTGTAAATCATTAACAATATTTGAACGAAGTTCAACCGAAGATGGTATTGAGGCTCGCAGCAGCTGGACAGATTCTTTGATAATATTATCAATTCTGGACGGTCTTTTTTTCTGCTCAGTTTTACGGCTAAAACTTAAGAGTTGCCTTACTACGTCTCTTGCTCGAAGGCTGGCAGTCTTTATTTCATTTAGGTTTTGTCTTGCCGGGTTCCAATCAGGAACGTCATCAATGGCTAATTCAGTGTTGCCAATAATAATTCCTAAAATATTATTAAAGTCGTGGGCAATCCCTCCGGCAAGAGTACCAACAGCTTCAATTTTAGCCGCCTGCCTGAGTTGAGATTCAAGGTTTTCTTTTTCTAACTCTGCTTGTTTGGAATCTGATATATCTATAAAATTCACTATAACTTTTTCCAATTCATTGCTGGTAGAAAATACAGGAATGGCATTGACAAGCACCCAGGTTATATAATTTCTGTCGGGTCTATTGATTCCAAGAATATAATTATATAAGGGTTTCTTAGTTAAAAACACCTTACTTACAGGATAATCCTTAACTTTCATTATAGTTAAATCCTCATGCATAAAGCTCCATGCTGGATCATTTGATTTTTTTCCCAACATTTGATCATATGTTAACCCAAGTATATTTGTAGCCTCTGGATTGCTTAGTATTATACTTGTATCACCCGCATGTACAATCACCCCAATGAGTAAATTATCCAAGGTTGACTTGTATTCATTTTCACTTGCTTTTAGTGCTTCTTTAGCTTGTTTGCGTTTTGTGATGTCATAATGCTGAAGTACCACATACTCTAAATTCCCTTTGTGATTCAATACCGGATATCCAAAGGCTTCAAGAAATATTTTACCCATTTTTGATGTGGCCGTCACTGTTGATTCTGAAGCTAAATCAATATCGTAATCAATCTGCCAATTTTGAGATTTCTTTTCATCGAAAATATTTCTCAACAATGGGATAATTCCTGTATCAATTACGGCTTGATCTTTAAACATATTATAGCCTGCAGATATTATTGTTTTTTCTTGAACACCGAACATTTTACAAAATTCTTGATTCGCTTTGAGGATAGTTCCCTGTGGATTATATAGACACATACTTGTTGTCGATTGTTCAAACATTTGTGAGAATAAAAATTCACTTTCCTTTAAGGCCTCTTCCGCCTGTTTATGCGAGGTAACATTTCGACAAAGACCTTCTAAAGCAATAATTTTCCCCTGGTCATTGAATATTCCTGTATTCGTTTGAAATATCCATCTCTCATTTCCTTGAGAATCAATTATTTTATACTCATAGGATTCCGGCACCTTCCCATCAATTAATTCCGCCCAGTTTTGCTTAAAATAGTCTATAAAATCCGGGTGAATTATTTCACGGATTAGCTGAGGATTATTTAGCCATTTTTCTGAATCATATCCAAAAACATTTTTTGCAGCCTTACTAAAATACTCGTATTTGCCATCAGGTAAAGACATTCGATAGGCGGCATCATTCAATCCTTCCAATATTTTTCTATGTTTTTTCTCACTCCTCCGTAATTCTTTTTCAGCTTTTCTTCTATCTTCCAACATTTTATTTGTTGATATGGCTATTTCCTTAAATTCTGTTAATTGAATATCATCTGGATTGATAACAATCGATTCTATACTTGCCTTTGTTAAAAAAGATGAAAAGGTATGAACTGTTTCTTGAAGTTGATTTGCAATACGCTTAGACCAAAAATAGATTAAAGATAGTAAACAGATAAGGATTAAAAAACTTCGGCCAATCTTTTTTTTGAATCCAATAATTAATCCTTCCTTGTTTTTAGAAATGGTATCTTCAATTGTGTCAAGATAGACACCCGCTCCTATCGTCCATTCCCACTCAGAAACACCTTTAACAAATGAAACTTTCGGTGATAAGGTAGCTGTTTCCAATTTATTCCAAGAATAATAAACAAAGCCACCTTCAGGATTCTCAACTGCTTTTTTTTGTTCTTGAATAATTCTCACACCGTTCTGATCCGTAAGATCCCAGACATTTCCAGAGCCGACTGTAATTTTACCATTGGAAAAAAGAGAATCTCCTTGATAAGTACTTCCAAAAAAATAACCTTCCGTTTCAAATCTTAAATTTATAAGGTGCTGTAAAACTTCAATTTGCAATTGTTTCTTTGATTCATCAAGATATTCACCCGTACCTAAATACCAATCCAATGGTTTGAAATATTTTACAAAAGATAATTTAGGATAGGTTCTGTTTGATTCTTTTTCGGGTTTCTTCCAAAAATGCTTAACAAAACCCTCACCCTGTTGTTCTATTACTTTAATTTCGTCCTGAATGACAAAATCCCCCTTCGAATCTTTTAAATTAAGAACATTGCTCCCCTCAAATTCAGGTTTAGCCGGATATAGTTGGTTGACACCATCCATCGATACTGCGAAATAATAGCCTCGATTTTGATTAAAACGGATAGGCCGTAAGGCATCCTTAATCATTTTTTTAATCTCAGGAAGGTCTTTGCTGTTAACATTTTGCTGATAAATATTTATAGCTATCTGGTGGGCTTGATATACACGTTCTTTAAGGGATATCTCAAGCGTTTGATCAGCATGTGAATTCATCTCATTAATGTAGCTTACAACACGGTTAACCTCTTTTTTTAATAATGACTTCTGGGAATCAACATGTTCTGAACGTAAAGATTCAGATTCGATCTTGAAATCGGCATATTCTCCATATATCCATATCAGACTCCATAATCCCACAAAAACAAATACGATAATAAGCATTTTATTTAAGAATTTACTCTGAATACTCGATTGATCTTTCATCATTTTTTAATATCCTTAAATCTGATGATTTTATCTGAATGCTCGGCACAGCACTGAAAATTTCTATTCTGGCCAAATTACTCTATTAAATAGCGCAAGACAAATAACTTTTAAAAAAATAACAAATAAACCGCCCGCTTCATGAAAGCCTCCTGTGTGGTTTTCATGAAGCGGACGGTTTATTTGCTCCCAACAAAATTGTAAAGTAAATTTGACAATTCAGAACGGTAATGTTTTAATATTGCTATTAAATACTCTAAATTTCTGGAAATACTATTCTTTTTTTATTTTCGCGTTTCGAGACGGGAATCTTAATTTTAAATGTCGACATGTGTTTGGGAGGAGGGCGAAATCAACCCTAAAAACTGGATGACCTACCGTTAATGAATGAATCTATTTTTATTATAATAACATCCACAAGGGCAAATTAAGAATGGGCTCCAAAATTAAGATACTCTTTGTTGAAGATGAAAAACCGCTGCAAACTCTTTTCTGCAGGACATTCAAGAATGACCCTTACTTGATTATTACGGCCGATAATGGTCTGGATGCATTGAAAAAAATCAAAGAGTTTGATCCGGCTATAGTCATAACCGATATCAATATGCCCAAAATGAATGGCTTTGAATTATTAGAAAAAATTATCACGTTCCACCCTAGGATTGACGTAATTTGTATCACGGGATTTGGCTCTATTCAGGATGGTGTCAATGCCATCAAAAACGGTGCCCAGGACTATCTGGTTAAACCCATTGATTTTAATGCCCTTCGAACAAAAATCTGTAAAATTACCGGCCACACCACACCCCTTGATAGAGATCAATTCAAGGGAAAAGAAAGACGCCAAAAAAATCGTTTCGAGAACATAATTGGCCAGGATGCCAAGATGCTGAAAATGTTCCAGCGTATCATCGATGTGTCGCATAGTAACACACCGGTTTTAATCACCGGGGAAACCGGAACAGGAAAAGAACTGGTCGTGGAAGCCATCCACCATCGCAGTCCCAGAAAAACGGGTCCACTGATAAAAGTCAACTGTGCTGCCATGACAGAACAGTTGATCAACAGTGAACTGTTCGGGCATGAGAAAGGCGCATTTACCGGAGCAATAAAGCAAAAGAAAGGGCATTTTGAACTTGCCAATAACGGCACCATATTTCTGGATGAAATCGGGGATGTCCCGCTTACTATCCAAATTTCACTACTGCGGGTACTTGAGCAGGGAACCTTCTACCGTGTGGGTGGCCACGAAACACAAGATGTTGATTTTCGTTTTGTCTGTGCCACCAATAAAAATTTGCAGACTGAAATCTCAAAGGGTAATTTTCGGGAAGATCTATTTTACAGGATTAATGTGGTCCCCGTTCAAATGCCGTCACTACGTCAAAGAAAATCAGATATTCCTTTGCTGGCCCGTTATTTTTTAGGACGATACTGTGACGTACTGGATAAAAAGATTACAAGTATTTCCAGTGCTGCCATGAATCTATTGATGCAGCATGATTGGCCGGGTAATGTCAGAGAACTCCGAAATGTAATAGAATATGCCGTCGTCTTTTGCCGGGGCCACGAAATTATACCTGGCAATTTGACAGATCTGCTGCTGGACGTCGAACAAACCAAAGAAATGATGTTGACCCTGCCCTCCAGTTCATTGGCGGATACCGAATCCACCCTGATCAACAAAATGCTGGTTGAGAATAATTGGAACCTGGCCCAGGCGGCCATTGCATTGGATATTGCCCGGGGCACCCTGTACGGTAAAATGAAAAAATATGGTATCCAGAAACCTGTTGTTTATGGTCCTGTCAAAACTTAACGGCTCTTCCCTTGCCTGTTATTGGACAAATGCCGTCTTCTGAACATTATTTCATATCCCTCCTTTCCCCACAGACAATTGAAATATCCTTTCCAATACCGGTTGCGGCACAATTATAATCCATTAAAACAGGAGATTAACGAATCCGTTAAATAATTCTCAAAAGCATTTTCCCCTTCGCACAAAATATCGACATCTCACCACACCGTCTAATTTTGAACAATCACGCCCATTGCATATTTATTTTAAAATCAATTGGTTAAGCAATATAGGTGCAAAACTAACATATTAGGCCGTCGGATATTGAACATATTATTTTCTTCAAGTGAAAATTATCCGTGGTTTTTTATTTTGTAAAAAGCATTTAAATATAATAGACTGTAAATAAAGAGTATTTTAAATAAAATAAACTTTGGCAAGCAAATTGCTAATGGTCAGTATGGTCAGTGCAGATCAAAAAGAACCACAGAAGTGTTGGGGAAAACAAGCCTTACAAATTGTTCCTTTACAAACTTTTTTTAATGGCGATTTAATTATATGAAAAAGACAAATCCCGATAATTTAATTAGTAAAGAAGATTGTGAACTGCTCGTTTTAGCACTTAAATGTAAGTTTATTACCTCCAATCAAGAAAAAGAAATATTGAGCCGCTATACCTCCATTATGAACGAGGCATCGACATTTTCGGTTGTCAAACTTTTTAAAGGTCTGAAAATTTTAACTCAAAGTGAAATTGATTTTTTACTTTCTATTCAAGCGCATTTGAAAAATAAATTTTTGGATATTAAATTTGGGAAATTGGCAGTTGCAAACCAGTTCACAGCTCCAAATACCGTTAAAAAAGCGCTTAATCAACAAATTTCATATTTTAAAAAAACTAAAAAACATTTATCGATAGGAGACCTATTAGTACAGAACAAAAAGTTATCTGAAGCAGATAGAATAGCGATTCTATTAACCCAGGATCGAATTAAGGATGAACTCCTTGAGCAGGCTATGAGCAAACTTGCAGTCAATGAATTAGAAAAAATTGCAATCAACAAGCGATTTGGATCCATTGCAGTAAGAAATGGATATGTTCCCATTGAAGATGTAAATAAAGCCTTAAAACTTCAAAAGGTGGAAAAAGAAAAGGGTCACAAATCAAAATATTTAGGTCAAATATTGGAAGAACAATTTAATATATCACATGAAGATACTATTAAAATATTAAAAGAACAAAAAGTATATGAAAAAAAAAGGCTTAATCTTGAAAAAGCTTTAAATAAATTCATTTTAGAAGTAAAAGCCAATCAGACGATATCGAAGGTCTGTGAATACACAATTTCAAAGGACAAACGCGAAGCATATCTTTGTATCATTGCGAATTTTTCTGAAGAAATTGGAGTTCATAACATCATTAATTGGATCAAATTAATGGGGATACAATTCGGTATTGTTAAAGATAATATTATTGAAGAATTTCTAATTAAAAACGTTAAAGGATCAAAGCTAAAAATTGCGCAAGGTATTGCCCCAGAAGAAGGTAAGGACGCCATAATCAAATTTTTTTTTGATTATGAAAAAAGTAATGTCAGTGATGATAAAAAGAAAAGCAAACAGCAAATCATTAAGCGAGGTAAAGTTCTGGCTAGAAAAACACCTCACCAGGATGGAAAGCCAGGTAAAAATGTCTTTGGTCAGGTTCTTTTACCAACACAACCTAATATCGGGAATCTCAGATGTGGAAAAGGTGTCGCAACCAAAGATGATCATTTTTTCGTGGCGAGATCGGATGGTTATCCTGTATTGTATAATAATAACACCTTGTTTGTCACTCCCATATCCGAAAATCGAAAAACAATTAAAATCACTGACGATATCACGCATAAAACGGATGATGTTTACAGAGAGATGAATTTAGAAATCACAGGGGAGATTCATAAAAGTGCCAGTATTAAATGTCACAATTTGAAATTGAACGGAAATACTTTCGGTAATATTGATGTTGCAGGTGACCTTGAGATAAAAGGTAAAATCAGTGCAATAAACCTTGCCGCTAATTTCAAGGAAAGAGGACCTGAGATAACAGCACTTGGGTCTATTTCTATTACCAAAAACGTTGAAAATTCTATAGTTGCGTGTGGTGGAATATTTCAGGCAATCAACTCGGATATTATATCATCAGAAATTGGTGCCCAACATGGAATTTATTGCAAAAATGTCTATACCAATGGATCTCATCCTTCAATATTAAAATTTGGAAAAACTTCAAACCGAAGACTACTTCAAATACAATCCGCTATTGAAAAAAGGGCAAAAATCCTTGCTGTTTTAAGAGGTGAACCAGAGTTAATAGAAATAGAACAAAAATTGCATCAACAGATATCGATCCAGGATAAATACAGAGAAAGACAAAGAGTATTGTCATATTTAATTAATTTTTTCGGAAGTTTTAACCTTGAAAATATTGATACTTCCGAGTCAGGGTTTGATTTTTTAAAAAATTCTAAAGAAGATATTGATGATGAATTTTCAGGCGCGATTCCAAAAGAAACGAAAGCGTATGATTACCTACAGGAAATAATGGATAAGTTAGAAAATTTACCACCGGATGTTCAATTGAAAAAAGTTCAAGAACATATGGAAGAAAATTACGGAATGTACAAGTCTGCCGCTAATATAACAGAAAAAATTGAAAATGAATTTTTAGATAAAAATGAGTTGATTAAAAATAGAGTTGCCAGTAATAAATCAAAATTGGACCAAAAAGAAAAAGAACTAAACAGATTGTGTTTTGAGAAAGATTACCTTCTTTTGCAAGAATCTCTAAATGCAACAGGAAAAACCCCTGAAATAAAAATAAAAAACCAACTTTCTGAAGGAACCATGATTATCGGTAAATTTGCCAAATTAGAAATAGAAAAAACAATATATGGTGTTCGTATTAATGAACGACTTGATCCCAAAACAAACTTATCAAAGATTGATATTAAAGGATATTTTGAGTAGCATTAATGAATTACGATCATTGGCATGTCTTGTGAAATATTCAGGACTTTATTGCTACCAACGAGTGCCGTCACTTTGTCAATCTCCTGGTAAACCGTTTTTACCTCATGGTATACCCTCATTTTATGGGGGGCCAGGTCAAGGAATCCTGGTATAAGGCATGGGCAAAAGCTGAGAGAATCCTTGACCCGTCGGTTCTATCTCCCTATAGTGCTATAAAAAATAATAGCAAAAAAACTATCACTTCCTGGCCATATTCAGGATAATAATAAGGATATCACCAAAAGATGTTTGATCTACTAAAAAAAATCATTGGCAGCGACAATGGCAAAACCCCGACCACCGACCAGGATGCACTGACCGCCCATTTGGCGTTAACCGTTCTGATGCTGGAAGCGGCCTATGCAGACGGGGAGTGCAGTAAAGAAGAAAAAGAGCACCTGGTTGAAACCCTTGTAACCCATTTTGGAATTTCCCGGCAGGAAGTTAACACCCTGATGGCCCAAAGGGATAAAAAAGACAGAGAATATGTGAGCCTTTTTCGCTATACCCGGGTTATAAACGAAAATTTTACCGAAACGCAAAAGATCGACATAATGGAATCTGTCTGGCGCATCATTTTGCTGGACGATCACCTGGAAGCCCATGAGGACCACTTTTGCCCACAAGCTTTCAAACCTGCTTAACCTAAGCCACAGTCAGTTGATCGACGCCAAACTCCGGGCAAGAAAACAACTTTCATGAGATATTTATAGCATCCCTTTTATCCAGGCGAGCTGATCATCACAAACCCGGCCCAGATCAACAGGCCCGAATGGAGCCGGATCAAGCTCGGGAAATCTTTCTTTGAGCAGGGCTTCATAGGTGACGCCCTGGCTTGCAAGTTCTTTCAGTTGTGACCAATAGCCATGGAGGTCTTCTATATATTCCGGGGGCCAGAATGCTCTTGAACCCGCGTCATAGATGGCACACCGCTGGATGGGATAACAGGGGGCTTCGTATTGGGAAGCGATAAACTCCGGTGCCATCACCGCATTCAGGCGGAGCAGATCCGTACCGGTTATCTTAATGCGAATGTTTGTTTCAAGCCCGGGAACCGTAAAACACCCTTCCAGATAAACCAAGGTGGTCTTTTCATAACCGGGAAACCGATCCCGGCACATGGCATCCATCTTCCCAAGGATTTCACCCGCCCTGGGACCGCCAAAGGTAAAGAAAACAACAGACCTCAAATGGGTTCCCTGTTTTTCCGCCTCTGCCACCAGCGCCTTCATGGCATGCTCGAGACTGCTACCCGTTGCCACAACATCCCCGATAACAATACTGGCGGTTTTGGGCATGTAAACCTTGGAATACTCGGTTTCAACAATGTGCCATTGCTCGGGAGAGTCATCCTGCCTTGCTCTCTGGGCCGAGATAAAGGAGCACCCGTGAAGGTTCCAGCCAAAGGCATTGCCAAGGGCTTGTCTGAGGCCAAAGTTCAGCCCCCCCCTCAGAATATCAAAAACTATGGTTTGTGTTTCTTCCAGGCAGGTTAAATTATTGGCGGCAAGCTGTTGGAGAATCTTTGTACAGGCGTTTTGGAGAAGGTGGGTATACTCAAGCCCCATCACTTTTGGGTTGTTTGAAATGGCTCTTGTTTCAGGGGTGGTGGCAATAATTTCTTGTATATTTTTTCCCGTCGCCATGCCATACAGACCGCAGTCCTTTGAAACATCTATTTTTTCCAACATATGGGGTCTCCCTTGGTTTGATTATCATCTGTCCCGAGCAGAGTCCTTTTAATTCGATGGCGCAACAATGTCAAGAAAAACAGATCTCCCTATTCGACCACAGATCTCTCTCTTTTCAAAAGCAATTTTTTCCTTGTCTAACCCCTCTAAATTAAAATCATAAGAGAAAATCCGTATTATTCATTGGATACTTCATCTTAAGAGGTTGTGGCCTCCTTTGCTTCCAATGGTAATTGGATAATGAATGTTGTGCCCGAGCCCTCTTGGGATTCAAAGGAAAGTTTTCCACCGTGTTTGTCTACCACGATAGAATTGGCAATAGCCAATCCTTGGCCAGTGCCTTTACCAATCTCTTTGGTGGTGAAAAATGGATCAAATATTTGGGTTTTGATATGGTCAGGAATGCCCGTTCCGGTATCTTGTATTCTAATCTCCAGATGATTTTCGGCCGCTAGGGTTGACACAGTGATAGTGCCCTTTTGAGTGTTGCCCTCAGAGGTTTGTTTTTCGTCAATAGCGTGGGCTCCGTTAATGATAACATTTAGAAAAACCTGATTAAGCTCACTGGGGTAACATGGAATCATGGGCAACCCTTGTGCCAAGTCTGTCCTTAAATCAGCAACATACTTCCATTCGGCGCGC
Organism: Desulfobacteraceae bacterium; assembly: GCA_022712835.1. The sequence continues at coordinate 1,168 of JAFLJU010000565.1, read as the reverse complement.
GAGACAGTGATGGTACACTCTAAACAGCTATTGATGTCCGTATACACTTTTGCTTCTTTGCCGGGATGGGAGAACGCCTTCATGGCATGGACGATTTGAGATATCTTTTTGATGCCATCCAACGATTGGTCGAGGGTTGTGGGGATTTCTTCCAACAAGTATTTTACATCAGTTTCATCAATTTTTTCTTCCAGCTGATCCAACATTTTAGGTGTTACAGATCCTTCCACCTCTGCTATTCTGAACGATTCGTAAGCCTCTATCATTTTGAGCAAATCTGAGAACGACTCTTTTAGAAAATTGGTATTATCTCCTATATATTGAGCTGGAGTATTGATCTCATGAGCGATGCCAGCGGCTAACTGTCCCACGGCCTCCAATTTTCGCACATGGTTCAATTCGAGTTCCATTTTCATTTGAGCTGAGATGTCAACAAATGCGGCAATGGCGTAGGCGACAGAACCATTTTCATTCAATACAGGAGAGGCGGTCACGTGCAGTAGCACCTTATCGTCTATCCTATGGATCTCCATGTCGGAGATGCTAATACTTTTTCCAGACAGGGCTTTGGTGATGGGCATTTTTTCAATTGGATATTCCTGATTTGTGCCGACAATATAGGCTTTGTACACCGTGTCCAAATTATCAATACCGTCCTGGGGTACGATCCCCTGTCCAAGAATTTCTTTAGACATTTGATTCGCATAGTACGGTATACCGGTATTTGCATCCATCACAAAGATACCCACTGGTATTGCCTCAAGAAACTGAAACAAAATCAATTCATTTTTCTTTTTCCGATGGGAGGACACGGCAAGGAACCATGTGATAATAATGACAATAAAACTTATCATCACATCCAATATGAGAACATTCTTTTTAAATACTTCTAACTTTTGATCAAAATTATCTTTTGAAACAAAGCAGACTATTTTCCATTGGTATTCATCAGCATTCACAGCTTTTTTACTATATTTAAAATCAGTAGATGCCCCATTGCTGGATTTGGCTTTTTCTTTCATGGGAAATATCGTATTAAATGAAAAAAGCCCAAGCTTATTTATAAATGACCCCTTATCGCTGGATGCTATAAGATTCCATGAATCTGGAAATTTATTTTTAAATGTTAGATGTTTCTTATTCTCGTACATAAAACCCCACTCTTCAT
>JAFLJU010000486.1 GCA_022712835.1 Desulfobacteraceae bacterium | reverse complement strand
TGGTGACCGATATGAAAAAGGCCACGAATGCGCTTTATTGGACGGTCAAGGAAATGGAGCGCCGGTATGAACTTTTAGAGCAAAGCGGATTAAGAAATCTGGACCAGTACAATGCAATGGCCAGGGAAGAGCAGAAACGCTATGCTGCAAGAAAGGATGACACCAACTCATTGCCATTGCCCCCGGAACCCCTTCCCTTTATTGTGGTGATTGTGGATGAGTTGGGGGATTTGATGATGGTGGCCTCAAAGGATGTGGAGTACGCCTTGACAAGGCTCGCGCAGATGGCAAGGGCCGCTGGTATTCACATCATTCTGGCTACCCAGCGTCCGTCGGCCGATGTGCTCACCGGCACCATCAAGGCCAATTTCCCCACCCGGATTTCTTTCCAGGTATCTTCCAAAATTGACGCCCGGATCATTATTGACCAAGGGGGGGCTGAAAGCCTTTTGGGAAATGGGGATATGCTTTTTTGTCCGCCGGGAACCGGGAAACTCATGCGGATCCAGGGGGCCTATATCTCTGAGAAAGAGATTTCAAAGATCACCGGGTTTTTAAAGGAACAACGAAAGCCCGATTATGATGAATCCGTCACCATGGGGGCAGCGGATGACGAGGAAAAAGAGTTTGATGAAGCAGATTACGATGCCAAATATGATGAAGCTGTGGCTCTTGTGACAAAATCCAGGCAAGCCTCCATCTCCTATGTACAGCGGCGGTTGCGTATCGGTTATAACCGCGCTGCGCGCTTGATTGAGATGATGGAGCATGAAGGGATTGTAGGTCCCCAGATTGGCGCAAAACAAAGGGAAGTTCTTGTGAAGAGTTTTAACGATGATTGATATAAAAATACTTAATACCATTAAAGGGTTCATGGATGACGATGAAGCCATCCGGTTATTTACACTTGCAGATAAGGCCTCATGCATGGGGGCAATTCTTGAAATCGGCAGCTATTGCGGAAGATCTGCCGCCATTATCGGTACGGCCTGCCAAAAAAACAATGGTATCCTTTATTCCATAGACCACCACATCGGATCCGAGGAGCAGCAACACGGGGAAGAATATTTTGATCCGGAACTCTTTGATGAAAAAACAGGCGGGGTCAACACCCTTCCTCTTTTTCGGGAAACCTTAAAGAAAACCAATCTTGAAGATACGGTTATTCCCATTGTTTCCACATCGAAGGTGGTGGGAAAAATGTGGCAAACTAAGCTTTCCATGGTCTTCATTGATGGGGGCCATTCCTTTGAAGCGGCCCACACTGATTTTTTAACCTGGTCCCCGCATATCTTGCCCCATGGGCTTTTGGTGATCCATGATATTTTTCTGGATCCGGACCTTGGCGGTCAGGCACCCAGGCAGGTCTATGAACGAGCCATTGCCACAGGGATGTACACCGAGCTTGCCATGACCAAAACCCTTGGGGTGCTCCAGCGAAACTAAATCAAGGGATTGTTTAAACAACCGAATCTTTAAATAACAGCGCCTTGATCTGAAGTCGTTGCCAATAAAAATCTTGTGGGAAGAAATATTATGGGAACCAATACACCGGAAAAAATGAGCGTCCTGGAAGCAATTAAAGCCTATTATCTTGAATTTTTGCCTTTTAACAAGGTGCTGGGCATTGGCATTGAAAATTTGGACTATGATTCCGGCGATGCCGTCGTCAGTTTCCCAATGGCACCGAAATTGATAGGAAATTCTTTCGCCAATATCCTCCACGGCGGGGTAAGTGCATCCGTGATTGATCTAACCGGGGGTTTAAGTGCCCTTATCTCCTGTGCAAAACTCCATGAAGGCTCGTCTTTTGAGGTGATTCAACAAAAACTTTTTGGTTCTGCCACCATTGACATGCGGGTGGATTATTTAAGACCGGGCAGGGGCCGGTTTTTTCAATGTAAGAGCGAAATTATTCGGGCAGGGTCCCGCATCGTGGTTGCAAAAATCGACTTGTTTAACGACACGAAAGCCAGGATTGCAACCGGCACGGCCACCTATTTGATCGGATAATCTTTCGAGGTGCCCGCTTGCAACGGACACGTCCTAGTCAATAATTTTTTATTCTATATATCCTGTGCCGTTGCATTCCGGGCACTTTGTATCCGGCTCGCAAATGCAATCATCAACGGTTTCGTCTCCATCAACGCCACGCCATTCCGCATTGCATTCACAAGACCCTGAAATGGTTTTGGATCCTTTACATTGGGGGCATATTTTTTTGTCGGATGTCATTGTATTTTTCCCTTTTAGAGAGTTAAAAATATTGACCAATTGCCTGTCGTGCATGAAGCACCCATTATAGACCAATCTTTTGACGTAATACCAGTTTTATTTTACCCAATCCCATACTTAAAAGCCTGGCATCAAAATCAATATATCAAAACCGATACATAAAAAGAGGGAGCAACAAATTTGCAGAAAGCCTATTTTCTTCCGCCCCGTAAAAATCCATAGGCAGCTCCCAGGCATCCGCCTGCCAGGTGGGAAAATTGTGAAATTCGATCAATTTTCAAGATGGAGACCACTTCACCGCCGATGAAGAGGATGGCCACCAGAATGAAGGTGAGGGGAATCTGACCGGATCGGATATTTGAAAAAGAACTTAAAAGGATTAGCATGAAGGCGATTCCGCTTCCCCCAATAAGGGAATTGGAGAATAAAAACGCATTAAAAAGACCGGTGATGGCAGCCGTAATAAGCATCATTTCAAGCAATTTCCAAGATCCATATTTTTCTTCCAGCAGGGGGCCCACAAGCAGTATGATGGTGATATTTCCAGAAAAATGTGCCCAGCTTTGGTGACCGGCAATATAGGAAAACAATCTGCCATAGAATCTGGGGCTTGAAAATGACAAAAAAGCCGGGGATGTAAAGTAGGCGGACAGCGTTGCCTTGGAGCAAAAGAGAAGTACTAAAAGAGCGATAAGGGTATAGGTTAGAATAATAGGGGCATTGTATTTTATCTTCATGGGCTACCTTTTTCTTTATATAAAAAAAATTTGTTATGGATCATGACTTGTCTTTTATCTAACCTTTTTAGAGGATGTATTTAAAGGATGCAAGCAAAAGGATGCAAGCAAAACAAAGCAAACTTTAAAATTATGGAAACCGAAAGGGGGGTAATTAAATTATGAAATTTAATAAAATTGTGGATATATGATTATTAAACCATGGGATTTAATGGGTGTGTTTTATCCTAATATCTTTTTATTGCCATAACAGACTGTTTTTTTAGGAGAGGAATGGGTATCCATTTTTTTCATCGTTGTTGT
>JAFLJU010000220.1 GCA_022712835.1 Desulfobacteraceae bacterium | reverse complement strand
CAATATGTCCGTGACGGAAAAAGCCAGGTACTACGCACACAAAGATCTTTTCAAGTCCGTTAATATAATAAAAGGCTGGATCAGCGAGACAGAGGAGTAAAGAATATGGTAGATATACTGGATCCCGAAAACATGACAGGTTGTCAAAAAGCCGCTGTCTTTCTGATGGCGATGGGTGAAGACTATGCCGCCAGTGTGTTCGAAAAAATGAATGAGCAGGAGATCGGAGATATCGCTTTTGAAATGTCAAAGGTGGATCATATTACCCCGGCAATGCTCAAATTGGTGTCCGGGGATTTTGTTGAAAAGTTTGAGGGTGAATCAAAAATAATTGTTGAAAAAGATTCTTTTATCAAGAATATTGTTTCCAAAACCTTGACCGAGGCAAATGCCCGGGCCATTCTGGATGATCTTGAAAAGAAGAAACAGGACAAACCCTTTATCTGGAGTCGAAATGTCAATGTGGGCACCCTTGCCGGATACGTTGAAGGAGAACATCCACAAACCATCGCCATGATTCTGGCCCACATGCCTTCGGAAATATCCTCTGAAATTTTAATGACGCTTCCCGATGATCAAAAAGGGGATATCGCCCTGAGAATTGCAAAGTTAGGCCAGATTTCAGAAGATGTGGTCCGGGATGTGGACATGGCTTTGAAACTGGAATTGAGCGGTGCAGTCGGACCTGGCGGCAAGGCTGGCGGTCTGGACGTTCTGGTGGATATCATCAACGGGGTTGATAAATCAACGGAAGATGCCGTCATGGAATTTGTTGAGGAAGATGATGCGGAAATGGCAAATGACATCCGAAACCTGATGTTTGTTTTTGAAGATCTCACGGGTATTGATGATACCGCCATGCGGGAAATTCTTAAGAAGGTAGAAGGCCAGCAGCTGACATATGCCCTTAAGACAGCCACCGAAGAAATGAAGGACAAAATATTTTCTAACCTGTCCCAGAGAGCGGGTGACATGCTTAAGGATGATCTGGAGGCCATGGGGCCGGTTCGTCTGGCAGAGGTTGAAGATGCACAGCAGGCAGTGGTCAGGGCAGCCAAAGAACTGGAAGCCGATGGTACCATAACCCTTGGTAAAGGAAAGGATGATGTCCTTGTCTGATATTGAAAATAATGATTTTTTACCCATTGATATTGGGAACCTTGATTCATTTGATGATGAGCTTTCCAATAAAGTTGAAGACGCTAAGCCGGATTTGGAGCGATTCAAAATGTTGTTTGATTCCTCTGATCTTCCGCAGGATAGCCCCATCCCCTTTGAGGTATTGTACTCGGTTGACAAGGAAGGCAAGATAGACCCCTTTGAGCCCCTGATCAAGGGAACCGCCAAAGGCCGAGGGCGACCTGGGGACAATCTTCCGGAAACTGCGGATTCCCAAGAGGAACTTGCGCCTGCAGAACCTGAAATCTCCATTGAGGAGCAGGCATTTGAGCAAGGATATGCAAAGGGGCTCCAACAGGGGGTGGCCGAAGGAATTGAAAAAGGGATAGCCCAGGGGTATGATCAGGGTCACGCAAAAGGGGAGCCTGAAGGATTTAAAAAAGGAGAAGCCGAGGGGTTTGCCAAGGGAGAGACGGAAGGGTTTGAAAAGGGGGCTGTAGAAGGGCGGGAAAAAGCCCAAGCCCAGGTTCAAACGGAAGCGGTCGAGATTCTTGACCCTCTGAAGGCGTCTCTTATGACTGCTGATGAACTGCTGGATCGGTTGATTGAAAAATATGAAACCCAGATTTTGTCCTTGATCTTTAAAATTTCGGAAAAGGCGGTTATGGCCAGTGTGGAGACAAACGATGAGATTGTCCGGCATACCATTCTGGATGCCTTGAAAAGTCTTGTGGCGCCGGAAGAAATTATTTTAAATGTCTCTTCAGAGGATTATGAATATATTGAAATGATTAAAGATGATTTCTTTGAGGCTGTGGGGTCATTGAAACGGGTAGCAGTTAAATCAGATCCCCTGATAAATAAGGGGGGATGTAAGATTGAAAGCGCCACCGCCTCAATTTTAACAGATCCGGAATCAAAACTTATGGCCATCCATGACGCAATTAGAAATGCTGCCATTAAACATGCCGGGTTGTCATGATGGAAGATCCCCTGGATAAACTTGATTTTCAAAAATATTTTAAGGCGGTGGATGCCGTAAAAACTATTCGGCCCGAAGGTCGCATCACCCAGGTGGTAGGTCTCATCGCAGAAGGGGACAGTCTGGGGTTGGGCATCGGCGGTATCTGCAGCATAATTAATAATCAAGGACAAGAAATCAAGGCCGAGGTGGTGGGGTTTAAACAGGAAAAAGCCTTGCTCATGCCCTATGGTGATATTCGAGGGGTCAGTCTTGGCAGTAAAATTATTCCGGTATCCTCCTCCCCCATGGTGGGAGTATCGGACCAACTGCTCGGAAGGGTCATTGACGGAATGGGGGAGCCCATTGATGGGAAAGGCCCCATTGAGGCCACCGAGGAATACTATTTGTACGGAAAACCGGTCAGTCCCATGGCGCGTAAGTCCATTAAGCAGCCCCTGGATGTCGGGGTGGCCGCCATTAACAGCATGATTACCCTGGGAAAAGGCCAGCGGGTGGCCATCATGGCGGGGTCCGGTGTGGGCAAAAGTGTGCTCATGGGCATGATGACCAAGCACACCGCTGCTGATGTGGTGGTCATAGGGCTTGTGGGGGAACGGGGACGTGAGGTTAAGGATTTTGTGGAGGATACCTTGGGAGAAGAAGGGTTAAAGCGATCCGTTGTGGTTGCGGCCACCTCTGATATGCCGCCTTTGACCCGTATCCGGGGGGCCTATCTGGCCACCACCATTGCCGAATATTTCAGGGACCAGGGAAAGGATGTCCTGCTTATGGTGGATTCCATTACACGGTTTGCCATGTCTTCCAGGGATGTGGGGCTTGCTGCCGGTGAACCACCAACCACAAGGGGATATACCCCATCTTTTTTCGTTCAAATTCCCATCCTGCTGGAACGGGCTGGCAGCCTGGAAAGTGGGGGATCCATCACCGGGATATACACGGTTCTTGTGGAGGGGGATGATATGAATGATCCTGTTGGGGATACGGTTCGATCCATCGTGGATGGTCATATTGTTCTGTCCCGGGACTTAGCCAACCGGGGGCATTATCCGGCCATCGATGTCATGGCAAGTGTCTCAAGGGTCATGCGGGATGTGAGTGATCCTGCCCACATTGCCCTGAGGGAGAAAGCCGTCAATGTGATGGCATCCTATAAAAATGTGGAAGATATGATCACCATCGGTGCTTATGTGGATGGATCCGATCCCCAGGTTGATCTGGCCAAAAAACTGATGCCCAGAATCAATCAATTTTTGCGCCAGAATATGGACACAAAGATTGACCATCAAGCCAGTGTCCTTGGATTGAAGAAGGCATTGGAGATAAAGAAATAATCCAACCATGAAGCGTTTTGAATTTAAATTGCAGGCCCTGTTGAATTTTAGAAAACATCTTGAGCGAATCGCCCAGCAGGATCTTGCTAAGACGGTCATGGCGGTAACAGATTGTGAAAATCAGATCAGCTCACTTCAAACAACCCATGGACTGTCGGCTAAGCGATTGGAATCGATTGTGGAAAAAGGGGTGACGGCCCAGGAATTCAAGCAGCATAATGCTTACCTGGGAGCTGTGACCCGGATGATTGAAGGGGAAAAACAGCGAAAGATTCAATTGGAGACGGTTCTTAAAAAAAAACGGAATGAACTTAAAAAAAGAAGCATTGACAAAAAGGCCATGGAACGGTTACGAGAAAAACAGGCAAAAGAATATAACCAGGAACTGCTAACGGCAGAGCAAAAAGAGCTGGATGAAATTTCATCCTTAAAAAAAGCCAGGGAGATTTCCAATGATACGCAATAATAAACTGATCCTCTTTCTTGTGGCTTTTCTTTTGTTTTCAGGCTTGTCCGGAACCAGATACGAAAAAGGTTCCCGGGATACTCTTTTTTTAGGTATGGTTTTTGCCGCAGAACCAGAAGATAAAAAAGAAACCGATGGGACCAACCCCACCGACGATGCAACGATTGGAACCCCTTGCCCCGAATGCCCGGAGTGTCCTGATTCAGCCAAGATTTTTTTGCGGGGGCTTGAAGACAAGAAAATACAGATTGAGAAAAGCCAGAAAAATCTTGTCCAGGAGAGAAAAGAACTGGAAAGATATGAAGAACAGATTGATGAAAAACTGGCAAATATGGAGAGATTAAAAAAACAGATAAATGATGAAATGGCCCAGCTTGGGACAAAGAAAACCCAGCAAGAATTGGAAAAAGAAGCCGCCTATGAAGCCAAGTTGAGAAGGCTTGTGAAAATGTATGCCGGCATGAAACCCAAAAAAGCCGCTCTGATTGTTGATAAAATGACCCTGGAGGTTGCCCAGGAAATTTTTCTGCGGATGCGGGAAGCGTCCGCCTCCCAGATTCTTTCGTTTGTTGGCGCTGAAAAAGCCGCTAAGATCAGCGAACGCTTGGCTTTTAAGAAAAAACAATAAGGCTGAGGTCCACCGGTAATTTAGCATTTCAAGTTTTCTTATTGCCCAAACAATCATCCTTAAATTCGTTCCAGCCCAAACCATTCTCTTGGTTTCATTATAATCAGCAAAATATAGATTTAAATAACCGGCATGGCCGGAGCATGGTATCTGCTCTTGGCCATAACGAAAAATGGAACTTTTAGGATTGCAACACCTTGGCCGGAGTTTCATATAAAAATCTGGCAGCATCCCCCAGGGCAAACTTAACCCCTCTTCGGTTGCAAAAAACTACATTGAATAATCTGTCAAAATAAATGCCAGAGTCGGTCCCTTGGCTCCCATCTGTATTCTAAATATGGTTTTGATTAAATCGTTAGGTAAATTTTTCCCCTGGACTATTTCGGGTATGGAAATATGTTCCAATTTTTTTGATAAATTCATTGTGTCTGAAAGACGATTTTTCTTTAACTATCTAATTTTAATAAGTTTTTTTAATATTTTTTTTTCTGGCATGAACATTGCTCAATTATGTCGGAAAGAAAATTAAAAAAAGGTGTTCCCATGAATTTGACTTTTGCCGACATAAACAATGCGTTTCAAACCTTGACCCAGCCAGATACACTGACAAGTGGATCAAAGGCCTTTGAGAGCTCCGAAG
>JAFLJU010000030.1 GCA_022712835.1 Desulfobacteraceae bacterium | reverse complement strand
CCGGCAGCGAAATTGAGATCAAGGCGGGGTATGATCAACAAAGCGAGACAATCTTCAAGGGGATCGTCATCCGCCACGGCATTAGAATCGCCAGTGAAAACCAGGCCCAGTTGATTGTAGACTGTCGGGATAAGGCCGTAAAAATGACCATTGGCCGGAAAAATGCCAATTATGTGGACAAAAAAGACAGTGAGATCATTGCAAGCTTGATCCAGGGATATGGGGGGCTCACTCAGGAGATTGAGAGCACCACAACCACCTACAAAGAACTTGTCCAGTATTATTGTACAGACTGGGATTTTATGATGGCCCGGGCAGAAATCAATGGGATGCTGGTCATTGTGGATGATGGGAAAATATCTGTATCCCCGCCTAAAACCGATGCTGGCGCCCAGTTGAGCTTAAGCTATGGAAGTGATATTATTTCCCTGGATGCCCATATGGATGCCAGGACCCAGGTGTCCCAGGTGACAGGGACCACCTGGGAACTAAGTTCCCAGACCGCCGTTGATGAGACCGGCAGTCCCCCCTCTTTAAATGCCCAGGGGAACATAAGCGCAAGTGATCTTGCCGGGGTGATCGGGCTTGATACATTGAATCTTCAGACCGCAGCCCCCCTGGACAAGACCGGTCTCAAGGCCTGGGCAGATGCCCACCTGCTCAAGGCCGGTCTGGCAAGGATCAGGGGGAAAATGAAATTTCAGGGCAGTGCCAAGGCCAAACCCGGAACTATATTAACACTGGAAAAGCTAGGAAACCGGTTTAACGGGGATGTTTTTGTCAGCAGTGCCACCCATGATTTTACCCCGTGTAACTGGCTGACCGAGGTTGAATTCGGGTTGGAGTCTTCCTGGTTTATCCAGAAACCCGACATTGTTTCCCCACTGGCATCGGGATTTTTGCCCGGGGTGGACGGTCTCCAGATCGGGGTTGTCAAACAACTGAGCGATGACCCTGAAAAAGAACACAAAATCCAGGTGACAATCCCGGTGATGAAGAATGAAACCCAGGGGGTCTGGGCCAGAATTGCAAAATTTTACGGGTCAAACGGAATAGGATCATTTTTCATGCCCGAGATAGGGGATGAGGTGGTCCTGGGATATTTTAACAATGATCCCTGCCATCCCGTGATTTTAGGAAGCCTATACAGCAGCAAAAATCCCCCGCCCTATACCCTTGATGATGATAACTTTTTTAAGGCCGTGGTCACCCGGAGCAAGCTTACTCTTGAGTTTGACGATGATAAGAAGATCGTCACCATTAAAACCCCTGGGGGCAATAAGATTATTCTAAGCGATGAGGATAAGTCCATCAGCGTTCTGGATCAGAACAGCAATAAAATCGTATTGGGCACCAGCGGTATTAAAATGGAAAGTCCCAAGGACATAGAGGTGTCGGCCAAGGGGAAAATTAAAATGACCGGGTCCATGGGTGTTGAGATCAGTTCCGACATGGACATCAAAATGGAGGGTCTCAATATAAACAGCACCGCCAAGGTCAGCATGGCGGCCAAGGCCAATGCCTCGGCCGAATTTTCAGCTTCCGGCACCACCACCATCAAGGGTGCCATGGTGATGATCAATTAAGGTAAAGGAGAATCTTATGCCGCCTGCCGCACGAATTACAGATATGCATACCTGTCCCATGCAGACCCCTGCCGTTCCCTCCCCCATTCCCCATGTGGGGGGACCTGTGATTGGACCTTGTGTGGCCACGGTTCTCATCGGCAAATTGCCAGCAGCCGTTGTGGGTGATTCTTGCACCTGTGTGGGACCCCCTGACACCATTGTCAAGGGATCTGCAACGGTGATGATTAGCAACCGACCAGCGGCACGCTTGGGGGATAGTACTGCCCACGGGGGGAGTGTTGTCCTGGGATGTTTCACTGTGATGATCGGTGGATAATTAAGTTCCGGCGGATAATTAAGTTAGGGATCAAAATAGGGAGAAGACAGATATGGATAAAGCTTTTCTGGGAACTGGATGGGCGTTCCCTCCGGAATTTGGCCCCAATGCAAGACAGGTAAAAATGGTGTCCCGGGAAGCCGATATCAAGGAAAGCTTGAGAATTTTATTGTCCACCTCTCCTGGTGAGCGGGTGATGCAGCCGACCTTTGGATGCGGCCTCAGACCAAGGGTGTTTGACAGCATAAATCAGAGTACGATCTCCTTGATTTCAGATATTATCAGGCGGGCAATCCTTTTTTTTGAGCCCAGGATTACCCTTGACACGATTCGGGTGGATACCCAGCAACAATATGAAGGGGTTCTTAATATTTTTCTTGAGTACACCATAAGGAGCACCAACAATCGAAATAACATGGTCTATCCTTTCTATTTCAAGGAAGGGACAGATATCAAAATTTAGGATGACCCTTCCATGACCGATTTGATCATTCGTGACGGCGCAGACCAGAACCATCGTTTTCCAACGCCCTTGGAAAACGGATATTTTAATGTGGATGAATTCACATTTGAACACCTTGCCGGTATGGGTGCGGACCTATCAAAATGTTTAGCATACTATAATCTTGAAAATAAGATAGCCGGGAGTTGGGAATCATTGTTTTCATCCGATGAGGCCGTCATATTTGCCATGATACTCAATTTTGACCTGGATTATCAGTTGAAATGGTTTTCCTTTCTATCAAAACACAGGGAAACAGCCACCATGATGCTGCAAAATTACCGCCTGGCTGAACGAATTAATCATTGGTACGAGATGCTTTCAATTATCCACAAGGATCTGGCAAGGGATTGCTGCCGAAGGATCCGGCATTTGATTGGGAAAAAGTTGAAAAATGATCTTCATTGTCTCCAGGCGATTTATTCCCAATCATCTGAAAAAAATGGCGAGATCGATTTTACACAGTTAAACCCTCTCTGGTCCTATGACCCCGGTCATAACCCCCATCATGATATAGGAGAAAAGGAGGGGGAGCTTTTCCGTTTTCTATCCACCTATTTTTATAATTTTCATGCCGGTATTATGCTGTTAAAACAGACGGTTGCCAGCCTGTTGAAAACCTCCTTGAAAAACCAGTCCCACTCTCCTGCCAGTGGGTTATATCTGACTTTTATCCGTCTGTTTGGAAAAATTGGAGAAGAGCAGAACCGATTCACCCAGCGCCATCTTGATTTTTATTATGATGAGGTGCTCAAATGCCGTATCCAGGCCCCGGTTTCTGATAAGGCCTATCTGTGTTTCAAAAAAGCTCCCCGGGCCCAGAGCGTTTTTTTGACCAAGGGAACCCGCTTTTCAGCTCCCAAGGCCAAGAACAATTTCCCCCGGGTCTATCTTGCAGACCATGATCTCATGGTGGGCTCTGCCCGGGTTGTGTCCCTTAAAACCCTGTTCTATGAGCGGGACCGGCTGGTTTCTCCGGAGTCTGACATGGACATGATCACCTCAACAAAAATCAATACCATTCCCATGATGGAGAGCATGGGGTTTAAAGAAACAGATGCTGGTTGGCCCATTTTCGGAAGCGCAGCAAACAAAGCCCTCCTAGGAACACAGCAGGATGCCACCCTTGGATTTGCCGTTGCCTCACCGGTTCTGTGGCTTCGGGAAGGAAAGCGCCAATTGGTCATCAGGATCTTGCTTGCTCGACCCAAAGAGGCATTACCCGAGGACTCGCTTTTTTCATCTTTTTTAGAAAAAGCCGCATCCCTTGCCCAAACGACGCCGGAAGATATTTTTTTCAAGGTGTTCCCAAAAATGTTCCGGATCAGTCTGACAACCTCCGAGGGCTGGTTTGATATTCCCCACTATCTTACGGCCATCAGCCGGGTGGACAAAAGCTGTGGCCCCGGGGAGATTTCCATCAGTTTTGAACTGGACCCGGAAAATCCAGGCCTTGAACCC
>JAFLJU010000029.1 GCA_022712835.1 Desulfobacteraceae bacterium | reverse complement strand
TTACAAGGCAAAAGAACATTTCATGGGTATTTTTCTGGATGCGAAGAATCGGGTGCTGGCCTCTGAAATCCTATTTACCGGTAGCCTGACATCAAGCTCGGTCTACCCAAGAGAAGTGGTGATCCATGCCATCGCGCACAAGGCAGCTGCGGTTATTTTTGCACACAACCATCCGTCGGGTGATATCTCTCCGTCCACAAGTGATCTTAATATTACAAAAAAATTAATGTTTGCCTTGAATAATGTAGGGATTGTCATGCACGAACATATCATCACCGGCAGCCAGGGGGTCTTCAGTTTTGCAGAAAACGGGTTGATATCAAAATTTAATAGTGAGCTTGAACAAATAAATGAGCAACTCAATGAATAGTGAAATAAAAAATAGCGAGATAAAAAATGAACCAGACCCGTCTGAATCAGACCTTCCCGAGTGCTTTGGTAATCTTGGAAAGGTGTTTCCCATGGGTAAAAATGGGCTGCGTGAGACACCAGAGGATTGCTTTTTCCATTGTCCTGTCAAGACCCGATGTTTAAAACAGGCAATTGCTACAAAAGATGGTACAAAGGTTGAAGAAGAAATAATTGAACGAAGCACCAAGGCTGGGGCCATGAATTTTTTGGAACGGTGGTCCCGGAAAAAACAGGTTCACAAAAGAAAACTTGAAAAATAGCCGTAACGGCTATCAGGCATAAGGGGAGGCCATGAAATCCGTTAGAGATATCAATGTGCAGGGGAAAAAAGTGTTTGTTCGGGTGGATTATAATCTGCCCATGGATGAAAAACTGAATATTACAGATGATAACAGGATTCGGGCAACCCTTGACCTGATTGAATATCTTATTACCCAAAACGCCAGGATCATTCTGGCATCCCATCTTGGTAGACCTGATGGCGTCAAAGATGAGAAATTCAGCCTTCTGCCGGCAGCTAAACGCTTGGCCGAAATTTTGGACCGCAAGGTGTTGTTTGCAGATGATTGTATCGGAGAAAAAGTAGAACATCAGATCTCCCATCTTGGGGAGGGGCAGATTCTGATGCTTGAGAACCTGAGATTTCATAAAGGTGAAAAGAAAAATGATCTTGTTTTTGCTAAAAAATTGGCAGATCTTTGTGATGTTTATGTCAATAACGCCTTTGCCGTATCCCACCGAACCCAAGCATCCATAACCGGCATCACCCAATTTGTTTTATTTGCCTGTTCAGGATTTTTGCTTGAAAAGGAAGTCCAATCCTATCGTGATTCTGTGGAGCACCCGAAAAAGCCCCTTATTGCAGTTATTGGCGGTGCAAAGGTTTCAAGTAAACTGGCCGCCCTGGAAAATATGCTTAATTTTGTGGATCAATTGATTATTGGCGGTGCCATGGCCAATACTTTTTTAAAGGCCAAGGGGGTTAATACCCAAAGCTCAATGATTGAAACAGATCTGCTGGAAACAGCTAGGGCTATCATTGAAAAGGCAGATCAAAAAAACATTGAACTGTTATTGCCCAATGACTTGGTGGTTGCGGATCGATTTGACAAAAATGCCGAAACGAAAACCGTCGTGGTTGATGAAATTCCTGCCGGTTGGATGGGGCTGGATATCGGACCGGAAACGGCGAATCGTTATGCACTGGCCATTCAGAAGGCCGGAACCATAGTTTGGAACGGTCCCATGGGGGTTTTTGAAATGGAAAAATTTGCATTAGGCACCCAGGTTGTGGCCGATGCCATTGCGGGGTCTCATGCTTTTTCCGTGGTTGGCGGCGGTGATACAGGACTTGCTGCAAAACTTTGTGGGGTGGCCGATAAGGTTAGTTATATCTCCACCGGCGGCGGGGCATTTTTAGTAATGATGGAAGGGAAAAAACTGCCAGGGGTGGCTGTGCTGGAATAAAATATAAATGAGGTAAACTGCTTTGAAATACTGCATGCAAAGAGAGTGTCTGAGTAGGGAAGACCGATTGAGAAGATCCTATTACCAGGTGTTGCGGGATGAACTGGATCAGTTTGTCATCGGCTATTCCCTGGTGGGATCCTATAATAACTTTTTGCGACTGCGAACCCCCTATCCCTTTGTCGAATTGCGGGAACTTAAACCCCGTGCCAGGATTCCTTCCGTCGAATTTGATGCCCAGAATTCATTTTTGATCATCTTCTCAGAAGATTCAATTGACAAGAAACATAAAAAATATATTCGGTATTTTGATGCCAACAAGACCACCAAAACCAATTTGTTGCGTCATAAATACTTTCCCGATGTGGAAAATTATAACCGGGATTTCAAGTATTTTGAGACCAGTGAATTTTTTTCATTACTGCGCTCCCTGTTACCGGTGGATTATGCCCTGCTCATCCAGAGAAATCAGAGAACAAAGGTGCAGTATGCCCTGACCCATTTCCATGTCCGTGTGGATTGGCCCATTGCAGAGGCCTCTGAAAATTTGGCCAAACAATTGCGGTATATTTCCAAGGATCTTTATGAAAAAGGGGATAAATACGCAGAAAATATGCAAAAAAAGCTGTTTGAGTATTATGGGGTTCCGGTGATGTCGGGCGGGAGAAGAACAGCCGCCATTGTTGCGGCCCAGTATTTTAGACAGTTTGACGGAATTACCACCATCTATGTTGCCTCCTCTGAGTCCAGAAGTCTTTTGCGCATCGATGAAAAAGGGGTATCAAAGTCTGTTCTGGTTAAATTATCTCTGGAGCAGGTTAAGTATCTTTCTGACCTGGCAAAGATTACCCAGAGTACCTTTACCAAAAATTATGTGGTTGCCAGACAACGCAAAAGTTATGTGTGTATCCTGAATGTCCGGTATGCCCAAACCATCCATTCCCTGCCATCAGAAGGGGGGAGATTGCGGGAATTAAATTTTGATACCAATTGGCTAACCGTGGCAGAAGAGCATATCCTGCCCAAGCCTTCGGTGACAAAGTACGCCCCCATCCCCTATAAAATGATTTATGCTTGACCTGATGTACCGGATCTGGCTTTTCTTCTCATTTCGAATCTTTTGTTTTGATCAACGCTCTCACCGCGGTTGGATCGGTTTGATTGAGAGTTTTCCCCGTATTCGGGTGGAGGTATATCATTTTTGTCCCGTCTGGTATATCAAAATATTGAAAGGGTTTGTCTTCCAGAAAAACCTCCATATAATCGATCCATATGGGTAAAGCAGCTCTGGCACCGGTTTCATAGGGTCCAAGCGTGCTTGCGTTATCATTGCCCACCCAGACACCAAGGGCAATATCCGGGCTTACCCCAACAAAAAATGCATCTTTATACCGATCCGTGGTGCCGGTTTTCCCTGCAATATCTTTTTTTATATGAGCGGCTTTTTTTCCGGTTCCTTCAAAAATAACCGCTTTTAACATATCCACCATGACCGCCGCATCCTCCCGGGACATGATGGAGTGGCGGTCAACGGAATGTTGAAAAATGGTGTGTCCCTGGGTATCTGTAATTTTAACAATGACAGAAGGGGTCACCTGGGTCCCCTTATTGGCAAAGGGGATATAAGCTGCGGTCAACTCCAGCAAAGAAACTTCGGAGGTGCCCAATGCAAGCGATAGATAGGGGGTTAATGGGGAATGAATTCCGGCCTTTTGTGCAAATCTAATAACCGCTTCAGGATGGATTTTTTCAATAAGCCTCACCACCGGCGTATTTTTGGATAGGGCCAGGGCTTTGCGAAGTGTCATCTCTCCTTGATAAGTTCGAGAAAAATTTTTAACTTCCCAGGAGGTGCTATTCCCCTGGGAATATTCCAGGGGGGCATCCAACAGCGTATCGCTTTGGGAATATCCCATTTCTAGGGCCGTGGCGTAGACAAACGGTTTAAATGCGGAGCCGGGTTGGCGTTTGGCTTGAACTGCCCGGTTAAATTGGCTTTTCGTATAGTCGGTCCCCCCTACCATACTAAGGATGCCGCCTGTTTTTATATCGATGGCAATTAAAGCAGCCTCTGGTATCGGGTTCACCAAACCATTTTTTCCCATTCTATTTTTAAGGAGTTGAATCTGTTTTTGAACTGTGTTTTCTGCAACGATCTGGAGTTTATAATTCAGGGTTGTATAAATATTTAATCCATTTGAAAATCCGGTTGTCAATTCGGGATGGGAGTTTAGGATGTTTTTTAGGTAGGCCACAAAAAAGAGGGCGTGGGAAAGGGGGGCTATCTTGGGTTTAACTAAAATCGGTTCCTTATTTGCCAGAAGTTGTTCCCGGGGGGAAATAATGTCAGCCTGTCGCATTTGTGCCAAAATAATACGGCGTCTTTTTGTGGCTAATCCAAGATTATTGAGGGGAGAATAAATACTAGGGGCTTTGGGAAGTCCGGCCAATAGAGCGGCTTGGCTTATGGTTAGATCGGTAACAGAGGTGTTAAAATAGGTTTGGGCTGCGGCTTCAACTCCATAGGCCCCGGAGCCTAGATAGATAAGATTGAAATAGAGCTCCAGAATTTCATTTTTTGTGTATCGTCTTTCTATTTGGACCGACAGGATGGCTTCCCGAATTTTCCTGACAATTGATTTTTCTGGGGATAAGAATAGGGTTTTTGCCAGTTGCTGGGTCAGGGTGCTGGCCCCCTGTTTGAATTCCCCGGCCTTAATGTCTTGAATCATGGCGCGTAAGATCGCCTTGAGGTTGACGCCTGCATGTTGAAAAAAATTTCTGTCCTCGGTGACAACCAGGGCATCGATCAATATTTTTGGTATTTTTTCGATGGATACGGGGAATCGTTTTTCAAGATAAAACTGGGTAATTACCTGGTTGTCTGATGAAAATACTGTGGTAACCGCCGAGGGTTTAAATAGCTTTAATTGGTTAATTTCCGGTAAATCATATACGAGACCCAAAAAAACACCCGCCAACCCTCCTGAAAGAATGCCGACAAATCCAAGAAAGGCCCAGATTCGCTTTATGGAGGAGGGCATCAGGGCGTTAGAAATTGATAGATCGCTTGTTTGAAATCATCATCTGAAAAGGGCTTGTGAAGGATTTTATTGATTCCTGATTTTGTCAAAATGCTGTCATTCACCTGAAGATCTCCTTCCTTACCTTCAACAAAATCACTCTGGGTGGTGATCATGAGAACAGGTAGCACCTGGCGTGTAAATTTTTTCCTGATTTCCCGGGTCAGTTCAAGGCCACTGATATTGGGCATATTCAGATCAGTGATGACCAAATCCGGTTGATTGTCGATGATATAGGGAATTGCATCTTCCGGGCGCTCAAAGGTTTTGGGGGCAAATCCCAGGGCAGATAGTTTGTTTTGGTAAAGTTTGAGCATCATTTTGGAGTCATCTATCACCACAATTTTGGCAGTTTTCGTGGATATCATATTATTACTGGGTGTTTCCAATTGGGCGACAAACTCTTTTTGTCCTAGACTCGTCATTTTTTTCAAAAATGTTTTCCGGGTATCAGGATCTGCTTTCTGGGTAATGTGTTGTTTGGCAAGCGCATGAAAAGAATCTTCATCCACAAGGAAATTAAAAATATTGCCAGCCTCGGAATCAATGAGGGCGGATATTGCATTCATGGCATCTGAAGACCCCGATCGTACGATATTTTTAAGACCGGCTACCAGGGGTTTGGATAGGTTCTGATCAATGGCCCTTGCCGCACTCATTCGAACCGCCTCAACGGGGTCTTGTAGTCCCTGTACCAAACAAATGGCTGTTTTGGGAGAGGGAATTCTTTCCATTGCTTCATAGGCGGCCTGGCGGATATTGGCATCCTTGGGCTGGGTATTGATAATGTCCAGAATGGGGGATATGGCAGCTGTATCTCCGATGTATCCCAGAGTGGTGATCAGGTGAACCAGATAATCTGCCTGGGCATTTTTAAATGCTTTGGTAAGGATTGGGGTGGATTTGTTACCCAGTTTTAACAATTGATCTATGGCGGTATCCCGGACAATGGTGAGGGAAGATCCCAGAAGGGAGGTTAGCTGTTCAAGGGCATACATATCCTGCATTTCAGAAAGGGATTCCACGGTAAGTTTATTGGTTTCTTCGTCCTCTCCAAGAAACCCTAGCAGTCGATCAACAGCCTCCTGGTTGCCGATTTCCGATATGGCAAAAATAGCTGCTTTTTTAACCTCTTTGTCCCGATGACCTGCCATCGAGCCAAACGTATCAAGTGAGGCTTCAAGTCTGAGCGCCCCAAGGGCCTGGATAGCAGCCCCAAGTATTTGAGGATCTGTATCCGTTTGGATAATCTGTTTTAAGACCGGGGCCGTATCCATCATGAAAAGTTCTCCTGCCGCTTTTAAAAACAGGAGTCTGGCCTTCTTTTTATTTTTACTGATATACGCAATGACAAGGTTCGTATTGCCGTATGCCTTGTCAAGGATAAGTTCGTATAGGGCTTGCTGGATTTCGGGGTCATTGATTTCAATTTTGGTCAGGTATTCAAGAAGGGGCAGTACCATTTGGTCTGGCCCCTTTGCAAGCTCAATCATTGCTTTTTTTTGAACAGGTGCACTGATATTGGAATCAGATGCAAACTGAAGCAGCGCTTTGGCTTTAACAAGATCGTTTTCTTTGAGACAATATATTAATTCGTCAATAAAATCTTTGGCGTTAATGGTATTCATGAGCAAGACCCTTGTTATGATTTGAACTGGTAAAATACAGAATTAAGATATTTGTTCGATGCGTACAGATCCGTATCATTAACAAGCGATTCTGTGGATCCGATGATAAGATATCCATCGGGTTCAAGAACCTTGGCGATATTTTGATAGATTTTCCTGCGATCCTCGGTGGTAAAATAGATCATCACATTTCTGCACAGAACAATATCAAATTTGCCCATCCCAATAAAAGGTTTCATCAGGTTCATTTTTTTAAACTGGGCCATGGCCCGGAGTTCATCTTTGATTTTATATCGGTCTTCGTGTGGATTGAAATATTTGTTTAGCCGAGCCGGGTCCAACCCCCTGGCTACCTCGAATTTGTTGTAAAGCCCATAACTTGCCTGGGCAATAGCAGCATCGGAAATATCGGTTCCATATAGCTTGATATTATAATTTTGTGGAGTGACCCCCATTTCAAGCAGGGTCATGGCGATGCTGTAGATTTCCTGCCCGGTTGAGTTGGCAGCACTCCACAAGCGGATGGTGGGTTTCAACCCTGTGGTTCTTGTCGTGCGTTTGTCGATGAGATCGGGAATGATTTTATGCTGCAACAATTGGAAGGGGGATTTGTCCCTGAAAAAATAGGTCTCATTGGTTGAAATCGCATCGATGATTTCATCTTCCAACTCTTTTTTGAAATCAGATTTGGCTTTGTGTAGTAACTCTAAATAGGAACCACACCCCAAGCGGTTAAGCATTGGGTTCAGGCGGGTTTCCAATAAATATTCTTTTCCGACATCAAGGGCAATTCCTGATATCTCCAGAATATATTTTGAAAAGTCTCTGAACTCATTTGGCGTTACGGTAATTTTATTCATAGGTTAGGTCGATGAAAAATGGTGATTATTGGTTGCTAAATAACGGTTTTGATAATTTCTTCTGCAATTTTATCCAAGGGCGCTATCACATTGACAATACCCGTTTCAATAGGTTCTTTTGGCATGCCAAAAACAGTACAGCTCGCTTCATCTTGGGCAATGATATGGCTGCCGTTCTTTTTCATCTGCACGAGTCCTTTTGAGCCGTCGGACCCCATCCCCGTCATGATGACACCCGTGGATCGGCCCACATAATACTGGGCAATGGACCGAAAAAGATAATCAACAGAGGGTCTGCAACTATTTTCAGGCGGATCATCCGTAATTTTAATTACTCTTGATATTCCGTCCTTGCCTGCAATTATTTTCATCTGTTTGCCTCCCGGGGCAATCAGAATCCGGCCGGGCATAATAACATCACCATCAGCCGCTTCTTTTACCTCAAGTGGGCTTTTGTTGTTCAGGCTGTTGGCCAGGGAAGCTGTGAACATTGGCGGCATATGCTGGACAATGAGGATGGGTGCCTTGAAGTCTGCTGGCAACATCGGAATCATCCGTGTCAGTGCGTTGGGACCACCCGTGGATATACCGATGCCGATAATTTCTGATTTTGTTTTTACCCGTGACCGCGGTGTCGCAGTGACTTGCGTTTGGGGGTGTCTTTCCTCTGTCCGTTTTATGGGAAGAGGAGAAATTCTATTGCGAATTTTAAATCGGGTTGTTTTTTGACGCTTTAATGCGGCAATAATGGGCTCGATTGCTTCCTTAACCTTGAGCAAATTATCCGCCATTTTCCCGGCATCGGGTTTGGGGACAAAATCAAAGGCACCAAGTTCTAGGGCTTTGATTGTCATTTCGCTTCCTTGCTGGGTCAGGGTAGACAGCATGACAACCACTGGGGGGGAGGGACTTTTTTGTAGTTCCTGGAGCACCTCTATTCCGTTTACTTCCGGCATCTCAATATCAAGTGTAATTAGATCGGGCTTTAATGTGGCAATTTTGGACAAGGCAATCTTTCCATTATTGGCCGTTCCCACCACTTCTACACCGGGAATTGCTTTTAGTACGTCTCCGACAATCTTTCTATAGACAATGGTATCATCTATCACCAGAACTTTTAGGTTTTCCATTATTCTTTTAGAACCTCGTTAATGTCCAGAATTCCAATTAAGGAAGTTTGGGTCTTTAAGACGCCTTCAAAGAATTTTCCTTTTACCCCACCGATATTGGAAGGAGCAGGTTCTATTGCACTGCTTTTAGCCAGGACGACGTCAGCGATTGAATCAACCAGAAGGCCGATGTGTTCATCTTCGGAATTCACGATGATATTCCGGTTATTCTTGGCTTTGCTTGCAGGTTCCAGACCCAGTTTTTTTCCCAGATCAATAATCGTAACGATTCTTCCCCTTAAGTTTAAGATCCCTTCAACATAATCAGCTGCCTGGGGAACTTTGGTAATTTCAAAATTTTTGTTTATTTCCTGGATGTTCAGAATGTCGATTCCACAAAGTGCTCCCCCAACATAGAATGTTGAAAATTCAATATCTATAGAAGGATTGTCTGTATTTATTTCTGCCATTTTGTCTCCTTAACGGGGTTAGAAAAAGAAATTATCAGGTTAAATTCAGGTGCTTTCTGATGGTTTTCATCAGTTTTTCCCTGTCCAGCTTGATTTGATAATCATCAATCCCCACGGTTTTACCCTTTTCAATATGTGCCTCACTTGCCAAGGAAGTCAAGGCAATGACGGTAAGGTGTGAGTACTTTGGGTCATTTTTAATTCGTTTCGTGAGTTCAAAACCATCCATATTCGGCATTTCAAGATCCGTAACAACCAGATCAATCTCATCAACCCTTTCTTTGAGCAGTTCCCAGGCAATCAGCCCGTCTTCCGCCTCAATCACCTTGAATCCGTCTTCTTCTATGAATGCCTTGACCTGGTGTCTGAAAAAAGCAGAATCTTCAGCAAAAAGAATTATCTTTTCTCCGTCTGTTGCCATTTCTGCGGCGACCTTTGCTTCCTGGACAAACCAATCAGGGTTTAATGTTTTTACCATCTCAAAAATATCCACCAGTAATGTGGTATGTTCGTTGATGATCATGGACCCGCTTATGGCGGTCTGCTTTAAGGTAGATGGATCAATATCCAAGGATAGTTCCATGGCATCCACCGGTGGGGTTACCATGAGGCCAAGTTCCCGGTCTTTTACCCTGAATACGATGACTTCCTGCTGTTCTTTCTCGGGCAAGGGGCTGAAATCCGATACCTGGGACAGTTCATACAAAGGCAAGGCGCCTCCTCGATACTGTACCACTTTTTTGTTACCAATCTGCTCAATGTCAGATGTCTTTATCCGTTCTATTCGCTCAACCAGATTAAGGGGAGCTGCAAAATGTTCTGTTTCACCATTTTTAAAGGTCAGCAGGGCCACCTGGTCTTTTGCGGCGGCAGCCAAGGCCTCTTCTGCTGACTTGGCCAACTGGCTGGCGTCGGTAATGGTGGACAATTCTGCCATCTGGGCAAGGTTAGCAATATCCAGAATCAGAGCGACCTTGCCGTCCCCCATAATGGTGGCACCGGCATAGGCGGTACATTTTTTCAGGTGACGTCCCACGGGTTTGACCACAATTTCTTCAGAATCATGTAGTTGATCCACGATCAGGCCATATTTAAAAGCGCCAGCTGAAACAACGGCAATGTTAATGGCACTGGATGCATGGTAGCGCCGATCGGTTTGTTTCCTATTAACAAGGAGTTCCTCTGTTTCATCGGAAAGGGCCTCTTCTGGTGTCAGATGATGTTTTGAACGCCGATCTGCTGTGTTTTCCCTCCTGTCAAGACGATTTTCTTTTGCTTCAGGGTCGGCATACGTTTTTTCAATACCGAGCATTTCAGACAAGTTCAACAAAGGAAGTAATTCTCCCCGCAATCGAACCACGGCAGCGTCGCCGACGGTTTCAATTTTTTCTTTTACCTGGGCAGCCGGGATTCTGAGCAGTTCGTTCAGATTGACCTGGGGAAGGGCGTATCTTTCATTTCCCACCGATGTGATCTGACTTGGGATAATGGCAAGGGTTAGCGGCAGTTTGATTTGAATCGTTGTTCCCTGCCCCGGGGTGGAATCCAGTTCTATGATTCCTCCGAGGTTTTGGATATTGGTAATGACCACATCCATGCCCACACCCCTGCCGGACACATCCGTCACTTCCTTGGCCATTGAAAAACCAGCCATAAAAATTAATTCCATTTTGCTTTTTTCTGACATCTCAGCCACTTGTTGTTCTGTTACCAATCCTTTTTCGATGGCTGAGTCTGCAATTTTGTCGGGGTAGAGACCTTTTCCGTCATCTGAAATAACAAGATTCACCTGGCCAGCTTCATGAAAGGCCTTTAATACGATGGTGCCGAAGGGTTTTTTTCCCATCTGTTCTCTTTCCATGGGGCTTTCGATCCCATGGTCAACTGAGTTGCGAACCAAGTGGGTTAAGGGGTCATTGATGGATTCCAGAATGGTTTTGTCAAGTTCAACATCTTTGCCTTCTATCTCAAGCTCTATTGTTTTGCCCAGCTGTTGGGAAAGGTCCCTTACCACCCGGGTGAATTTATTCAGGATATTGGCAATCGGCTGCATCCGGGTTCTCATGATCGCCTCTTGGAGCTCAGAGGTAATCATATCAATTCGTTGCCCTGATATTTCGGTTGCTTTTGCATTGGAAGAACTGATCCCCTGGAGCAATTGGTTTCGGCTTAAAACAAGTTCTCCTGCAAGGTTCATGAGGGTGTCAAGAAGTCCCACATTTACCCTAAGGGATGTTTGGGCCTTTGCCGAAATCTGAAGATCTTTGTCCTCTGTTTGTGACGGAGCTACTTTGGGTGCAACAGCCTCTGGAACGGGCTGGGTGGTCATAACCTTTGGTGCCGTTTTTTCGGCCTGAACCGCTTTGGGTGCCGTTGCGATGAGGTCAGGTTGCGATTGGGTTTCAGGTTTTTCCACGCCAACCATGGTCATTGGCTCTAAGTCTCCTTCCATGGCAGAGGTTGAAACAATCATCTGATCTGTGATGGCATGAATATATCGTTTGTTGATATCAAAAAGCGTCTCAGTCATGTCGTACTCAATGATGGAGGCAAAAAGGACTTGGAAGGGAATTCTACTGGGACCGGCGGTATCTCCAAGGGTGCCTACGGAATCAAAGTCAATGCGTGAATCAACAATGGTGCCGGTTTTCTGGAGGCTGTTCAGCACTTCAATAGGGTTCTTTCCCTTGCGCTGAATATCATTGATCAGGTCATACTCAACCAGAAAAAGGTTTTTTCCTTCCGCCTTATATTTTTCAAGTTCATAAAGAGAGATGTGTTGAAAAATTCTGCCATCGGTAAGGACAATATCAACCATTGTGGAAACCATATCCTGTTGGTCTTCCGGCAAAGATGATTTGGTTATGTTTTCCAAGGCAGTAATATGATCAGATACATCTATATCATTGCTGGTTTCAATGTCTTTTAACAGGGCCTCAAGCTTGTCAAATCCCTTTAAAAGAACAGAGATGCGGTTTGAATCTGGTATCAGTTCGTTGGTTCGAATTAATCCTAGTACATTCTCAAGATGATGGGAGAGCTCTTTTATGGTGGTCAGTCCCATAAACCCGGCCCCTCCTTTAACAGAATGGGCTGCACGGAAGACATTGTTCACCAGATCAAGGTCTATATTTGCTCCGCCTTCCTCAATAGTTAAAAGATCACTTTCTATATCTCCAAGATGATCCAATGATTCTTCAATATACATTTGTAGGGTTTCGTCATCTTCAAACATATTAATTCTCCCGAAAGGTTTGTTCTTGAAATGCTAAAAAGTATTTGATTATTAGATAATTTACAGAAAAATAATACTAAAGTCAAACGAAGAATCGTTTAACGACGGGATGGTTCATATTTTTCGTATTATATCGTTTTGTTGACAGGAATGGGTCAGTTCGATTATCGCCCGGGTGTTTGGCTGGGCGTTTTCAATGGGATTTAAATCTGGATCGGATAATTGTAATATATCGGATTTCATTGCGGCAATCTTTGGGGTCAGAATTTCAACCCGATCATTAATATTGAGTTTATTTCGGATTTCGACCAGATAACGCTTGTTATCCAAACACTTTAGGACTTTGCCAATAAAGCTGTGGATCTTCCCCTGGTGGACATTCTCAATATTGGGGGATTGTTCTTCTGAATTGCCAAAATAAAAACCTGTACTGTATGCCCTGTGATACACTTGGCGTAGTTCATTTTGCCAATCTTCCTTGACGCGATAGTCTGTCGGATTCGCCACATAGGCGTCAATGGCATTGCGATAGGTTTTAACCACCGAAGCGAGGTAATTGATGCCTTTCATTCTGCCTTCGATTTTCAATGAAGAAATCTGTGCATCAATTAAAGCGGGAATGTGGTCGATCATGCATAGGTCCCTTGAATTGAAAATGTAGGACCCTCGGGAATCCTCCATCAACGGATGAAATTCGTTGGGGCGTAATTCTTCAACCACCGCATATTTCCATCGACAAGGATGGCTGCAAAGTCCCCTGTTGCTGTCTCTATTGCTCAATACATTGCTCAGGAGGCATCTGCCCGAGTATGAAATGCACATAGCGCCATGAATAAAGGTCTCTGTTTCTATCTGTATGTTTTGAGTGATCTCATCTATCTCATCTAAGGAGAGTTCCCTGGCAAGATTGACCCGTTTTACACCTAACTTTTGCCAGAACAGTGCTGTGTTATAATTGGTTGTATTGGCCTGGGTACTCAAATGAATATCAATGTTGGGAATAATTTCTTGGGCCAGCATGATAATCCCGGGGTCTGATATGATAATTGCGTCGGGTCGTATTCGGCCGATTTTTTCAAGAAATTCTTTGATCTTTGACTGCTCGTGGTTCCTTGAATAAATATTGCAGGCCAGATAAATTTTCACATTGGCGTCATGTGCAGTCTGGACAGCTTTGAACAATTCCGGATCGGTAAAATTCCCTGAAAAGTTTCTGAGACTGAAATCTTTTCCGGCTAGATACACTGCATCCGCACCATAGTGTATGGCAATTTCAAGTTTTTCAAAATTTCCGGCTGGCACAAGTAATTCGGGTTTGGTTATCATATTCGGCATGGGGTCTTTGTTAGTGGTGCCCCCGGCAAGAATCGAACTTGCGCACATGGATTAGGAATCCAATGCTCTATCCACTGAGCTACGGGGGCATATTTTATTCTATTTTGAGTTTTTGTCCGGGAAAGATCTTACTTCTTTTATCAAGATGATTCAAGGATAGAAAACGATTTAATGCCATATTATGTCGTTTTGCAATTAAAAAAGGGCTATCGCCTGATTTTACGCTGTAAATGGCGGTTCCTTTTTTGGAGAGTGTTGCCTGGTTGTTGGGTGATATTAATAAGGATTGTCCTATTTGTAAATTTGTGCTGGTTAATTTATTACTGAGCATAATTTGTTTGGTCGTTGTGGAAAACCGTTCGGCTATAATCCACAAATTGTCGCCGCGGTTGACTTTGTATCGGATCGGCTTACCGGCAAGGGATCGATTCGCCTTTTTCAGGGTACGCCTATTTACATTGCCCTTATATGCTTTTTCCGGGATTTTTAAAACCTTACCGACACGTAGGGTGTGGGTTTTGGAAATTTTGTTTGCACGGGAAATGGTCGAGACCCTTGTCTTGTATCGTTTGGCAATGCCGGATAAGGTATCCCCTTTTCTGACCCGGTGATAAGCATACATCGGCGGTGGGGAATAGGTTACTTTCATTTTCTCAAATTTGGCAAGGAAGCCTGCTGCTTTGTCTTTAGGGATTTTGAGTTGATATGTTTCCGGCGGAAGCAGTGCATGCCGTAACTCAGGGTTTAATTTGATCAGTACCTGGGGGGCAACATCAATTTCCTTGGCAATATCCTTTAATAGCACCTGTTTTTTTACGTCGAAGGAGTCGTATTCCAAGGGTGGCAAGGGGTTTTTGATCTTCATATTGTATTTTTCAAGGTTGTTGACAATATGAAGGGTAGCCAGGAACCGGGGAACATACCGGGAGGTCTCCCTGGGAAGACTCTGGTAAAGATCCCAGAAATTATCAAGGTAATTGATTTTTTGGCGGCGGATGGTTTTAAGTACCCTGTATTCTCCGCAATTGTAGGAAGCCAATGCCGTTGTCCAGTCCCCGAAAAGGTTATGAAGTTCTTTTAAATAGGCAATGGCAGCAAGGGTTGACTTCTCAGGATCCATGCGCTCGTCAATGTATTGATTTCTGCTGAGTCCGAATTTATGGCCGGTGGAGGGGATAAACTGCCATAGTCCCAGTGCTCTGGCAGAAGAAAGTGCCCTTAATTTAAATCCGCTTTCTATTAATGGAAGCCAGGAAATTTCTTCGGGGAGGCCAGCCTTCTTAAGCTCTGCAACAATGTATGGCCGATAACGGGCTGCTCGTTCCATGGATTGGATGAAAAATTTTCTTTCTCGGCCGGTTAATCGTTTTATTTCCGCTTGAACATGAGTGTTCATGGTAATGGGAATCTCATTATGCAGTCCGGTGATAACTAATTGACGGGATGCATAGATTTCGAGGATCCGTTTGGATATAAGGTACCGAACGTCTTCTTTTTGTTGGATTAAATCATTGCGGGCATTGTCGTCTATTTCAAGGATCAAATAGTAGGCTGAATCAAGGTTACTCAGCGCCTCATCAAGGTTGCCCTCTTCCCACATTCTCTGGGCATCGCCGCAAAGCTCCAGTGCCTGGTCTATTTTTTCCTGCCCCGGTGATTTTGTTTCATTTTCGGGTGGGAGTTGTGATGCTTGGTGTGGGGCTGGTAATGGCTTTTCTTTTAGA
>JAFLJU010000601.1 GCA_022712835.1 Desulfobacteraceae bacterium | reverse complement strand
TGGATAACGATAAAATAATTGATGGTTCTTATATCCGACCGGGCCATAAATTGATCGGTATTTCCTCAAGCGGTGTGCATTCCAATGGATTTTCCCTGGTTCGAAAAATATTTTTTGATAAATGCAAATACACTGTCGACACCCATATCCTGGAGTTTGGCACCTCCCTGGGCGAAGAACTTTTAAAACCGACCATCATTTATGTTCCCGGCATTTTAGGCCTGCTCAGAGACCTGCCAATCCATGGACTGGTCCATATCACCGGCGGCGGAATTGATGAAAATATCATACGGGTCATCCCCGATTCCTGCAAAGCGTTGGTCCATAAAAATTCATGGGAGATCCCACCGGTTTTCCAACTTCTGCAAAAGGAAGGCAACGTTTCAGATACGGAGATGCACAAAACCTTTAATAATGGAATCGGCATGGTGTTAGTGGTGCCTGAAAAATCAGTTGAAGAGGTCATGGACCGACTGGGCGCCATGGAAGAAAAATCCTATCTCATCGGTGAAATCGCCGACAGAATAAACAACGAGAAACAGACCCAATGGGTATAGGCCGTTAAGCTTAAATGATCATTCTCGGGATCGAATCCTCCTGCGATGAAACCGCGGCAGCAGTGGTGCAAAACGGCACAAATATCCTGTCCTCAATCATCTATTCCCAAATAAATACCCATTGCAAATACGGTGGCGTTGTGCCGGAACTTGCTTCCCGCATGCATGCAGAAGCCATCGTTCCCGTGGTGGATGAAGCCGTGACTAAAGCCGGTATCACCCTGGAAGAAATTGATGGGGTAGCCGCCACCAGGGGGCCAGGCCTTATTGGTGCCCTTCTGGTAGGGTTTTCATTTGCCAAGGCCTTTGCCTGGGCCAGAAAACTTCCTCTTGCAGGGGTCAACCATCTTGAGGCCCATATTTATTCCCTAAGATTAATGGAAAACCCTCCCTGCTTTCCCTTCATAGCCCTGGTGGTATCCGGGGGACATACCAATATTTACCATGTCACCTCCCCCCACTCCTTTGAACTAATGGGTCAAACACGGGATGATGCCGCAGGTGAGGCCTTTGACAAGGTATCAAAAATGATGGACCTGGGCTATCCCGGGGGACCTATCATCGAAAAGATGGCCAAAACAGCGGACCCGGACAAGATTAAATTCCCCAGGAGCCTGCTGGATAAAACAAGCTTTGACTTCAGTTTCAGTGGTTTAAAATCATCTGTGGCCAGACATATTCATGATCACAAGATGGTCACCCAGGAAGACAAAGCCCAGATTGCGGCTTCTTTCCAGGCAGCCGTCATTGATGTGCTATCCACCAAACTCATAGGGGCCGCCAAGTTTAAGGACTGTAAGCGCATTGGTATTTCAGGAGGGGTTTCGGCCAACCAGACCCTTGTCAGTCAATTATCACAAAAAGCCGCCAAACACGGCATCCAGGTATTTGCCCCCCCCATTTCCCTGTGCGGTGATAACGCCGCCATGATCGCAGCAAGAGGATTTACCATGATCGAGCAAGGCCATACCTGTAATCTTACCCATGATGTGTTTTCCAGAACCCTGATTTAACAAAAATTCAAGTGAAGCGACTGGTTATGTGACGCTCAACCCATATTTTCTTCCAGTTTCAATGTTGAGGAATGGAACAACTCCTCAAATTTGAGACTATGCTTTACCAGCCCTTGTTCGTGGGTGTAACGCATTATCAGTTCAAGTTCTTTACGATTGGCCTCATACTTACTCTTTGGATTTATTGTTCTTTTGTTTCATGGCGCCAGCATATTTTAAGATATCATACCCTGTTTTATTGTCAGGAAAAAGTGCGATCATTTTATTGGCCACCAGGGCGGCATTGTCCGGCAGGTTTCGTTTTATATAATGATCTGCAAGGGCAAAAAGAAAATCAAAACTGCCGGGATCAAGGGAGACTGCCTTTAAAAGCATTTTTTCAGCCGCTTTGTCTTTTTTTAAATATTGCAGCAGCAATCCCAGGTTGTACTGGATCCTTGCCCGGTCCGGAAGACCTATTGCGGCCCTTTGAAGATAAATAACCGCCTCATTGTATCTTTTTTGTTCAACCAGTAAAAGCCCAAGTGAATAGGCCATGTCATGCATTTGTGGCCTATTTTCAAGTATCTGGACAAATAATTTCACTGCTTTTTCATTTTCGCCCTTTGAATTGTAAAGCATGGCCAGATTATTTTTTGCCGGAAAAAACAAGTTGTCAATTTTAATAGACTGTTCATAGTTTTCAATGGCTTTATCTGCCTGACCCAGGGAGTGGTACATCAAAGCCAGATTGTATCGCCCGGAAGGAAAATCACTGGAATATTCCATGGAGGAAATATATTCTTTTATGCCGGAATCAAGCACCTTTTTCTGATCATTTGTCAGTTTCAGGTTTTTAATGGCTGCCACACTTAAGGCTGCCTGTATTCGAACCGCCTTGACCGGGTCGTAGAGCAAAGGAAAAATAAGGGTGGCATCCTTGTCAAATTGTAACAGGTTAATCGTGGATATGGCGGTTTGGCGAACAAGGGCATCTGCATCTGACAGGGCTGTTTCAAGGGCAGTAAAACTTGTTTTTGAAGGGTATGACGATAACAAAGACAATGCTGTTGCCCGGACAATACCCGGTGAAAGTGTATCCTTTGAAACAATTATCAAATCTTCATGAACATCCGGGTCCCCCTGTCTGCCCTTTGCAAAGACTTCCCCGAAATGAGGCCTTTTTTTAGCGCCATACCATTTGGTCATGTTCTGGTTGGTCCATTCAAGGGATTTGTCATTGTGACACCCTGCGGCGTTGCAGGCATTCGGTGTTTGATAGGTCGCACTTAGATCCGGTCTCGGAATACGGATGGAATGATCGGCACGCTTGTCAATTCCCATGTAGACACTTTCAGGCATATGGCATTGGATACAGTCATCGCCCTTGCTTTCTTTGCCTTCATATATTTTCTTGTGAAAGTGGTGACTTGCCGTGTCATAGGTGTCAGCCCTGTGGCAGGAAAGACAGAGTGTATTGCCTTTTTGTTTGAGTTCCTGACTGTGGACATCGTGGCAGTCACTGCATTTTACATCCCTTAAAAACATTTTGCTCTGCATGAAAGAGCCGTACACATAATCCTCATCCAATATCTGGCCGTCGGAATAATACAGGTTCTGGTTTAAAAGACTGGGAATCATGTAATCCATGACGTTTTCCTGGTCATGGGAAAAATCATTTAAAGAGGCCCGCCTTGAATGGCACCTGGCACAGATTCCGATCAATTCCTTTGAAGAGATATCCCTTGTTTTGACGACCAGGTTGTAATTATCTGTGCTGCGCCTTCCCAGTTCCGGGGTTTGGGCCCAGGCCACATGCTCAGATCCTGGGCCGTGACAAGCTTCACATCCCACATCAATTTCAAACCATGTTGTTTCAAAGCTGTTGGTTTTATGATCATATCCCTTTTTAAAATTGGTGACATGGCACTCGGCACACATACCGTTCCAATTTTGACCCTGACCGGTCCAGTGGAGCCAGTCCGTATGGTCATCCGTATGACTGGGAAGGGCATACCAGTTTTTTAGTACGTCATTCCAGGCAATGGTCAGGCATTGAAGCCGCCCGCCTTCAAAGGGAACAAGATATTGCTGTAAAGGAAAAACGCCAAAGGTATGGGTAATTTGAAAGTCTTTATAATCACCATCGGCTCCTATGGTGTTGACAAAAAAGCGATCCTCTTTTTTAAAAAACCGGGTGGCGATATTATTATGAATAAATTTCGCATTATTAAAATCTCCCAGCACTGTTTTTTCATTTGCAACATCCATGGCCTTGTCATGATAAGAATCCTGCCATTTTTCATATTCATTCCTGTGGCAGTCCTTACATTTTTCCCTGCCCACAAAATCAGATGAAATTTTGGTATCCGGGCCCGGCTGTTCCTGGATTCTCTGACGGGACTTGAAATAGGAAAAGGCAAATATCAGGACAATAACAAGGGTGGCGCAAATCCCTGCAAGCATCCATTTTTTTTTTAAGGTTTCATGGGTTGAAAAGTCGGCAGTCATTATTTTTTATTGTTTTTTCCCAGTATGGTTAGGGTTTCAGGGTAAACGAGCTGGCTCTTATTAAACCGGTTCCGTTTCATCCGTTTGCCAATATCAACCTGAATG